>CAZRDD010000226.1:0-8126 GCA_964598675.1 uncultured Parafilimonas sp. | reverse complement strand
AATGGTACAGAGGGAGGTGCATTGTTTATGTTATTTAATGCCCGGGTTTATTATACCTTGCACTGCGCTTTTAAAGGCAGCACAACAGGTATGACGGAAGATTTTATTATTACAGTAAACCACAACGGCACACAGCACCCCTTTACCGCCCGGCTGTTGCAGCAGGGTTATACCCATAAGTTTGAAGTGGAGGTGTTTGAGCAGTGCGTTTATTTTGAACCCGACGACAGCGGCAGCTACCGCGCCATAAAAATGCCCTGGCAGGAGGAGAAGCAACTGCTGGCCATTGATAAAACCCTGCTGGCCGAAATTGCGCTGCAAATAGAGGCCATACTGGCTTAAGGCGCTACGCACCTACCGGGTAATCTTTACCATATATGGGGCAGTAGGAGCATAGTAACACGTAGGCTAAAAGATTTTCCCCCTTAGCCAATCTTTACCACATAGGCACAGCAGAAGCATAGTAACACATAGGTTAAAACAGCTTTTTGTTACCCCTTTCAAACATCTATGTGTTCTTTTTGTTACCATGTTTTTATGCGGTGAAAACAGCAAACGGAAGTAATCTTTACCACATAGTCACAGTAGAAACATAGTAATACATAGGTTAAAACGGCTTTTTGTTACTCTTTTCAAACATCTATGTGTACTTAGTGTTACTATGTTTCTATGCGGTGAAACGGTAAACGGGCTGCCTCGTGCATTCACACAATACCATGCGTGTTTAAGGGAAACAAAATAGTAACCCTTAAATACGATAACGGCATTATAGTTGTTGAAATACTTTCAATTAATAAATAAACAGAACAGGATATGCTTTTTACAACAGCAAAAGTGGGTTCAACCGAAGTAAAGAACCGTATAGTAATGTCACCTATGACCCGTTGCCGTGCCATTGGCAACATACCCAACAGCCTGATGGCCGAATATTATAAACAACGCGCCGGGGCTGGGTTAATTGTAACCGAAGGTACTGCGCCCTCGCCCAACGGGCTGGGCTATGCCCGCATACCGGGTATTTTTAGCCAGGCACAAATTGATGGCTGGAAGCTGGTTACCAGTGCGGTGCATGCTGCCGGTGGCAAAATATTTGTGCAGTTAATGCATACCGGCCGTATAGGCCACACGCTTAACCTGCCCGAAGGGGCGCAGGTGCTGGCCCCATCGGCAGTAAAGGCGGCCGGGCAAATGTGGACGGATGCACAGGGCATGCAGGAGATGGCTACGCCCAAAGCAATGACGGCGGAAGAACTGGTGAGCACCAAAGCGGAGTTTGTTAGCGCCGCCAAAAACGCCATTGAAGCGGGCTTTGATGGTGTGGAACTGCATGCGGCCAATGGCTACCTGCTTGAGCAGTTTTTATCGCCCATCAGCAATGTGCGTACCGATGAATATGGTGGCAGTGTTAAAAACCGCTGCCGTTTTGTACTGGAAGTGGCTGCCGAAGTGGCGGGTGCCATTGGGGCAGGTAAAACTGGCATAAGGGTATCGCCCTACGGTGTGGCCAGCGATATGCCGCATTACCCCGAAATTGATGAAACCTATGCACACCTGGCCGAAGAACTTAACAGTATTGGCCTGGCGTATATACACGTGGTAGACCATTCTGCCATGGGCGCGCCCGCCGTGCCGTTGGCCATAAAGCAAACCATACGCAGCCTTTTTAAAAATACGTACATTTTAGCGGGTGGGTATGATAAGGCGCATGCAGAGAGCGACCTTGAAAGCGGCCTGGGCGACCTGGCGGCGTTTGGCAGGCCCTTTATTAATAACCCCGACCTGGTGGAAAGGTTTGCACACAACTGGCCCCTTGCGCAGGAGTTACATATGGACCTGTTTTACTCCGCCGATGCAAAAGGCTATACCGATTACCCCGCCCACAGCGCGTAATAAATAGTTAGCCCCCATAGTGCCGCGTATTGTTTATGAGCCATCATACTACAGTGCGCGGCTTTTTTGTGTGGGGTGGGGCGCTGCCGCTCATCCTTCCCTTACACCTTTTCTCCCTAAATATCCAAAATCACAGTACCTTGCATAGCATATTACAATATAAAAGTAGTATCCTTGTATAGTAAATATCTAAAACAATTATTTTCAATACTGTAAAACGGGCTGTTATGAAAAAAATACTCTTTATTGCCATGGCTGCGGGTGTGGCTGCGCTGATGGCTTCCTGCCATTTTGGAAATGGGTTCTCGGTTTTTACCAACGACAGCGATGATGGCAGGCAGGTTACCACCATGGAGGTTAACAATGGCGATTACAGCGTTAAGGTAAAGTATGCGGGCGATATTGCATTTACGGAGGATGAAACGGCCATAAAGAGCATATCGCCGGGCGGGTGCCTTAAATACTGGCGCAATGGCCGTAAACTTATTGCCGAAAGCAACAAGGATGGTGTTATTACTTACCAGTTGTTTAACGGCAGCAGTAAAATTGGCCCCAACAGTGCCCAGGCGCAAAAGCTGGTGGCCTTTGCCATAAAAGACCTTATTAACCTTGGCTTTGATGCCAAAGGCCGGGTAGACCGCCTGTATAAAAAAGGCGGGGCAACGGCCGTGCTTGATGAAATTGACTTTTTGCAAAACGAGTGGGTTAAAACCGTGTATTTTGAAAAGCTGCTGGATACAAAATACCTTACCCCCGCTGAAATGAACCAAACAGCCAAAAGCATTCAATCTGGCGTAGGTGGCGATTACGAGAAAGGCCAACTGCTGGGCAAATATGCTGAGGCGTTTATGGCCAGCCCGCAAACCAGCCCGGCTTACTTACAGGCCGTGGCCAGCATTGGCGGCGATTACGAAAAAGCAGGCACCCTGCAGGCCATTTTAAAACTGCCGCTGGCCAAAGGGCAGCTTACCCAGGTGCTTACCATTGCCGGTACTATTGAGGGCAGTTACGAAAAAGCGAACGTATTAAAGGCGGTGATTGAAAAAACAGGCCTTAGCCAGGAAAACTGCGATAAGTTGCTGGAGGTGGCAGGTACTGTTGATGGCGATTATGAGAAAGCCGGTATACTTAACAGCCTGGCCGAAAGCGACAGCCTTAGCAACGAAAGCTTTGGTAAACTGCTGTTTGTTACAGGCCATATTGGCGGCGATTATGAAAAGGCCGGTGTGCTTAAAAAGATAGCCGACCAAAACATTGCCACCGACGACCAATGGATTAACCTGATTAACGCCACTGCGCAGGTGGGCGGTGCGTACGAGAAAAAAGATGTATTGGTGAGTATAGCCAAAAAAATGCCGAGGAACGATAAGGTAAGGGCTGCTTACATGGATGCCGCAAAAACAATAGCGGCCGATTATGAATACAGTGAGGCGGTAAAAGCCGCAGAGTAGCAGGGCAGGGGGGTAAGGGGGCGGGCTACTGGTTTATTACTTCCAGCAGCCTGCTTTTGTAGCTTTCGCCAACGGGTATGGTGGTTTGCTGTATGGTTATAAGGTTGCGCTCAATCTCATCAATTTTATCAACCGCCACAATAAACGATTTGTGTACCCGCACAAAGCCCTTTTTATCCAGCAGGTTTTGCATGTTCTGCATGCTTTGCATGGTAAGCAGCTTTTTGCCGTTAAGGGTAACAATTAACACATACTCCTTTTTGGCCTCTACATACAGTATGCCTTTAATATCCACCCTTACAATTTTGCCGTTTACCTTAACAAACAAAAAGTCGTTTGCCGTGGCTGGGGCAGCCTCCTGCGCAACAGGTGTGGTGGCCGGGGTGCTTGTGTTAGATTTGTGGCGCAGCAAAGCCTTTTGGCAGGCTTGTAAAAAACGGTCGAAGGCAATGGGCTTAAGCAGGTAATCAACCACATTCAGTTCAAAACCATCCACGGCATACTCCGCGCTGGCCGATACAAAAATTACAAGGCTTTGTTTATTAACGCTTTTGGCAAACTGTACACCGCTAACATGAGGCATGTTTATATCGGTAATAATAAGGTCGGTAGTATTGTTGGTAAGGGCAGGCATGGCATCAAGCGGGTTGTTATAGCTGCCTGTAAGGTTTAAAAAAGGTGTTCTTTCAACAAACACAGTTAGTATTTCTGCCGATAATGGGTCATCCTCAATAATAATACATCTCAATTTTTCTGTCATATCCATCAGTTTCCGGCGCAAAAATATAAAGCAAGGCGCCATTTAGGGAACGGAGTTAAATTATTGGGGGTAATAGGTAAAAACACCCGTTACATGGGCCGTTAAGCCATGTTGGTTGAATACTATTTACTGCAAGCCCCCATAGTAATACTTTTACAGAGTTAAAATAAAAAAATCAGATAATAAAAATATTTTATACGGCTAACGTATAAAAAACACCATCCGTCCCCTTCTTGAAAATAACAGAGTAAGCAATGCGGCCATGCAGGTAACTGCGTGGCCAGCGTTTTTTAGGGGGGGAAGGAAGGTTTCGCGCTAAGCCGCAAAGGCGCAAAAGTAAAGTCTAAGGGTACCCACCTTCGGCGGTGCTGTTGCGGCTTATATCCCTTTAGCTTCAAAAAGCAAATACATCTATAGCTTAGCGGCTTAGCGTCTACGTGCGAAATATTTTTTCTGCCTATGGCAAAACACCAGGTTGGCCCAAAAACTAATAAAAGCAAAGTGTTTTACGGGGCGGGTAAAAGGGTGTGGCAATTATTGTTTTACACAAAAGCGCTATTGGCCCTGCAATATGCCATTGCATTGCTACCTTTACAGGCTATGGGTGTTTACATTGCATCACTTAACTCGGGCAGTAATGGCAATTGCTACTATGTTGGCAATGAGGAGGAAGCCGTGTTGATAGATGCCGGTATATCGTGCCGCGAAACCGTAAAGCGCATGAAGCGCCTGGGCCTGCCTGCAGACAGGGTGAAGGCTATTTTTATATCGCACGAGCATACCGACCACATTAGCGGGCTGGAGCAGTTAAGCAAACAGTTTACCCTGCCGGTATATATTACCCCTGGCACCCTGCGTGGCAGCAGCCTAAAAATTGAAGCGGGTTTAATTAACCCTTTTACCGCTGCGCAGCCTGTGCAAATTGGCAGCCTTACCATTACTGCTTTTACAAAACACCACGATGCGGCTGACCCGCACAGCTTTGTGGTGGAGCATAACAACGTTAGGGTAGGCGTTATTACCGATATTGGTGTTTGTTGCAATAACGTGGTGAAACACTTTAGCGGGTGCCATGCCGCTTTTTTAGAAGCCAATTACGATGTGGATATGCTGCAGGGCGGCGGTTACCCCTACCATTTAAAAAAACGCATCAGCGGGGGCAAGGGCCATATATCAAACATACAGGCGCTGGAGCTGTTTAACAAGCACCGGCCACCGTACATGAGCCATCTTATTTTAAGCCACCTTTCGCACAACAATAATAACCCGCAAATAGTACAGCAGTTGTTTCAGCAGTATGCCGGGGCAACAAACATTGTGGTGGCCTCCCGCCACCACGAAACGGAACTGTTTTACATAACCGGCGCAGCACCTGCGCCTGTACCCATGCGCATTAAAGCAAAGGCCCGAAACGGCAAAGCCCTGGCCAATACGGCACAGCTATCGCTGTTTTAGTAAAATTGATGATGATTCGGTGATAAGACTTATTCGGTTCTAATATTCAATAATCAATACTCAATAATCAATGCTCAAGGTAAATACAGGCAGCGTTCCGGGTTCCGAGTTTGCTTGGACCTAAATAGGTTGACTGGTTTTTTGCCATCTTAATATTCAATAATCACGATGAAGCACTCAATATTCAAGGTAAATACAGGCTGCTTTCTTACTTGAAAATTGATTATTGAGCATTGAATGTTGATTATTAGATCCGCTAATAACATTGTTATTAATGCTTACTCTTCTAATGCCTCGTTACAATTTATCCAGCTTAAAATAGCCCAGGTGCATTTCATCCGTTTTGGGTGTTGTAAGCGGGGTTAAAACAATGCGGTATTGCTGCTTTAGGGCAGGTGGCAGTATATCTTCAATAGCATAAATATCATCTACATCAACACCGTATTTGTCATCAACATGCGATTGTGCTTTGGTAAAACCGGTGTGTTTATAAAAGGCCGTTTGCTTCGCCTGCCGTATGGCATCGCCTTTATCATCTGCTACAGCAAGCATTTTATAATGGTACTCCTCAAACTCATTTTGTTTATAACCACCCAGGTTTATGAAAAACAGCTTTTTACCACCGGGTGCTGCATCGGCATGGGTTGTGCGGGCCTCAACGCTAACGGAAAAACTATCTACAACGGTTACTTCGCGCCAGGCATCTACATGTATTTTGCCATTGGCTTCGGGCCAAAAGGCTATAATATTGGGTACAAGGCTGGCAAGGTTTTCCGCAACATCAAAATATATATCGTGCTGCTCGGTATGCCTGCCGGGTGGCACACAGCCAAGCAGCAGCATAAACAGTTTGTTTTGTGGCATAAAATGTGGTTAAATAAACAAGGGCAGTAAATTAAAATATTTGGCAACAGGGCGAGCTTAATTTTTTTAAAAACCTGGTAACAAAGCAGCGGAATTTTTATGCCAGTGGCGTGTAAAAAATGCTGTGATTGAGTATAAAACAGGTTGACAGAATTTTTGCAGTCTTAATATTCAATAATCAATGCTCAACACTCAATATTCAAGGTAAATACAAGCGGTTTTCTTGCTTGAGCATTGATTATTGAACATTGAATATTGAATATTGATTATTTGTATTGCACCAATCTATACAGTATTTAAAAAACAACTATTACTGATTATTTAACCATACCTGATTAATGTTGATAGAATTTTTGCAATCTTAATATTCAATAATCAATAATCAATACTCAATATTCAAGGTAAATACAGGCCGCGTTCTGTGTTCGGGGCTTGAGGTTCTGGGTTACTTGAGCATTGATTATTGAGCATTGAATATTGATTATTTTTTCTTTGAATCGCGCAAAAAAGTTTGCAGTATTTACAAAAACAAAGGCACGGTTATACATGTTCCGTTATGGTTTTTCGGTAGTTTAAAGGGCTAACATGGTACACCGCTTTAAATTGCCGGTTAAAGTTTGAGAGGTTGTTAAAACCGCATTCAAAGCAAATATCGGTAATACTGGTGCTGCCCCCGGCCAGCAGTTTGCAGGCATGGTTAAGCCGCATTTCGTTAACAAAAGCGGTAAAGGTTTTACGGGTACGCTGGGTAAAATAACGCGAGAAGGAGTTTTGGGCCATGTTAACCAGCGCGGCGGCTTCGCCCGTCATTATTTCGCGCTTAAAGTTTTTCATTACAAATTCAATTACCGTGTTAAGCCGCCCGCTTTCGGTTTCGTTACGGCCCTGCACCACCTCGTTGGAGATATACCCCACCTCTTTTGAGGCAGACAGGATATTGAGTATCTCCAGCAACCCAATCCACCGCGTTAGCCCTTCGGCATGGCACAGGTCGTGCATTTTTTTACTGATGATGGTGTTTGTTTTGCCTGTAACCTCCAGCCCGCGGGTGCTTTTAGCCAACAACCGGCTTAGTTTTTTTGTTTCGGGCAGGCTTAAAAAGTTTTCGCCAAAGGAGGTTTCCAAAAAATGTATTACAATAGAGGAGGCATGCATGCCGTGGTTGGGCTTGTAATAGGCCGCATCGTTACGGTAAAGGTGTGGCAGGTTGGGGCCTATAAAGGCAAGGTTGCCGGGGGAAAAATCGGTTACACTGTCGCCCACAAAACGCTTACCGGTGCTTTCGGTAACCAGTACCAGCTCATACTCCGGGTGAAAATGCCAGGGCGTAGGGTAATACGGGTAATCAAAGTATTTAACCACAAACGATTCCTTGGCTTTAAGTGGCAGGTGTTCCAGTACCGGCTTCATGTTTTTCAACTTTTATGCTGTAAAATAAATGTAATTTATTTAATACATGGTATAAAAGTATTGTTTTTCGCGAGTATTAATGTGGCTTGCAGCCGGGTACAGTTTTACCTTAGCGCTAAATTTATACTACTATGCCAGGTGTACAATTAAGTGCCGGCCAACTAAAGGCTTACGATACTGACGGTTATATTGTTATAAAAAACTTTTGCACGGCTGAGGAAATAAACAAGCTGTACGGCACTGCCCTGCAGGACGATGCCATGCGTAAAAACGCGCTTGACCTTAACGACCAGTCT
>CAZRDD010000225.1:0-8133 GCA_964598675.1 uncultured Parafilimonas sp. | reverse complement strand
GGTTAAGCGAGTCTGCTAGTTTTTTAAAACGGGGATAGGCTGAATCGCCCGCCTGCATGCCGGAGAGGATAATATCGCTGGCCGAGGAAAAGCTGCCCATGGTATAATTTACCAGTGGCTGGTTAATGTAAATATCGCAAAGTTGTTTTTCTTTTTTTGCATCCGCATCGTTCCTGAAAAAAGCCACCTGTAACAGCACCTGGAAGATGTTGGTAATTTTATCTGCCGGTAAAAGCCCGCCAGCAACATTGCTGCCAATTATATAGCCAGCACCCATTTCCTTAGCATCTGTTACAGGAAAGTTGCGTACAATACCGCCATCAATAAACTTGCGGCCCTGGTAATTTACGGCCGTAAATACACTGGGTATGGCCATGCTGCTGCGGATGGCCGAAACAATTTCGCCACTGTCAAGCACCACAGCCTCGCCCGTAGCCACATCTGCGGCCACACACTTAAAACTTCTTGGTAGCTGTGAGAATTTTTTGATGTTATACACGGGAAAAAAGAACTCCCCAAATTTCAGCCATAGCTCCTGCGATTCAATTACGCCGCTGGGCAGGTGAAAGCTATGGTTTACCCAGGGCAGCTCAACGGCGTATTTATCGTACTCGTCTTTTTCCTCCATTATCAACGAGCGCAACGAGGCTGAATTGGTTAACAACAGGTCCCAGTCAATATTGCGTGCCATTTTCTCAATGGAATCTGCGGAGTAGCCCGAGGCATACAACGCGCCAATAATACTGCCCATACTGGTGCCGGTAATATAGTCCACCTTTAGCCCGGCAGAATCAATGGCTTTTAGTATACCTATGTGCGCCAGCCCCTTTGCCCCGCCGCCGCTTAATACCAACCCTATTTTGGGCCTTTGCTGCGCACAGGCCCCCGCACTAACAAACAATAAGGCACCAAGTATAAAAATATTTCTCATCTAACCTTTGTCATTTCAGGGTAAAGGTAAATTATTAATGAGGCTCAAATAGGTTTTGTAATATTGTTATATGGCAAAAAAACTTGTTATAAATATTCAGCGGTTAATTAACGTAAGGCAGCAAACCTTATTACCAAAGGGTAGCCAACTGGCTGAATTACCGGTACTTGAAAACGCTTTTTTATACATAGAGGATGGTGTTATTGCAAGCTTTGGTACAATGGGTAACCAGCAGGTATTTATGCAAGAAGGGGTGGAGTTGATTGATGCAAAAGGGGCCAGTGTACTGCCCTGCTGGTGCGACAGCCACACGCACACTGTTTTTGCCGCCAGCCGGGAGGAAGAATTTGTTGACAAGATTAAAGGCCTTGGCTATGCTGAAATTGCTGCCAAAGGCGGGGGCATATTAAACTCCGCCCGTAAGCTTTCGGCAATGGGGGAGGATGAATTGTTTGAACTTGCTGCTGAACGGCTTAATGAACTGATACGCCTGGGTACCGGCGCCATTGAGATAAAAAGCGGCTACGGCCTTACGCCGGAGGGTGAACTTAAAATGCTTAGGGTAATAAAACGGTTGAAGCAAACTGCACCTATACCCGTTAAAGCCACCTTTTTAGGGGCCCATGCTTACCCTGCCGCTTTTAAAACCAACCATGAAGGGTATATAAAGAGTATTATTGAAGAGATGCTGCCCGTTATAGCGGCGGAAGAACTGGCCGATTACATAGATGTTTTTTGCGAGGAAGGTTTTTTTTCGGTGGAGGAAATGGCTGTTGTTTGTGAGGCTGGTCTGCGTTATGGTTTAACGCCTCGGCTGCATGTTAACCAGTTGAACAGTATTGGTGGCGTTAAAAAGAGTATTGATTTAAACGCAATATCGTTAGACCACCTGGAGGTGATGACGGAAGAAGATATTACACTGCTGGCAAACAGCACAACTATAGGAACCTTGCTGCCATCAGCCGCCTTTTTTTTAAGGATGCCTTTTCAGCCTGCCCGTGCCATGATAGATGCTGGCTGCACGGTTGCCCTGGCAAGCGATTTTAACCCTGGTTCGTCCCCCTCCGGCAATATGGGCTTTGTGGTATCGCTGGCTTGTATACAAATGAAGATGTTGCCGGAAGAAGCTATTAATGCAGCCACCTTATGCGGAGCGTATGCCATGGAGTTGGGGGATGTGCTGGGCAGTATAACGGTAGGCAAAAAGGCCAACCTTATTTTTACAAAGCCCATCCCGTCTGTGGCGTATATGCCTTATGCCTTCGGCTCAAACCTGGTTGACAGGGTAATGATTAATGGCGTATTTTTTTAACGCTGGGTTTAGTTGTATGGCAGGTAACACAAGGTGGTTTAAACCGGTTTTTAAAATATGGTATGGCTAAATACTATTCATCATGAAAATATGTGCTGCACAAACCAGCCCGGTAAAAGGCGATGTTAAGGCAAACATAAAGCGCCATATACAATTGGTTGCTTTGGCCGCTGCCCAGGGGGCTGGTATGATTATCTTCCCCGAACTATCAGTTACAGGGTACGAGCCGGAACTGGCTAAGCACCTTGCTGTAGAGCTTAACGATAACAGCCTTAACGATTTGCAGGAAGCTAGCAACTATTATAACATTATTATAGGGGCGGGTATGCCGCTTAGGCAGGCCGGTGGCATAGAAATTAGCCTGGTAATATTTACACCCAATAACGCCAGGCAGGTATATGCAAAACAACATTTGCACCCCGATGAATTTCCTTTTTTTGCTGCCGCCAGGCAAAGCGAAGTAACACTTGGGGCAGGTGCACCTGCTGTTGCTTTTGCTATTTGTTACGAAATTTCTATACCATCCCATTCAGCGCAGGCGTATAAAAACGGGGCCTCCGTTTATATTGCCAGTGTGGCAAAAACAGCACCCGGCGTGGAGAAAGCTATTGAAACGCTGGCAGGCATAGCCCAAAATTACCAGATGACTGTATTAATGGCCAACTGCACTGGGTACTGCGATAATTTTTACTGCGGGGGTAAATCCTCCGCCTGGCACAGCAGTGGGTTACTGGCCGTGCAACTTAGCGCGTTAGACGAAGGTTTGTTGATGATTGATACGGATACTGCTGCGGTTACGGCCATACCTGTACAGTAAAATACCTTTACAAAAAACTGTTACAACCAGCCTCTGTAAAGGTATTCAACGGCGCATACATTGATTGCCGCAAGTATGCATAACTTCTTTTAAACAAAATCACTATAAATCTACCCTTTCGCAATTACCTTTTTATGGTTTGCGATGCGTATGTGCTTTCAAATATTTTATCAGCATTGGCTGCTTCAAAACCCTCGCGGCGGTGTTGCCTGCCAATATTCCCGGCGGCAAGGCTGGCGTAAGCGGGCAGTATTTTTCTTTCAGCAAATTCTACATACGAGCCTGGTATACGGTGGGTAATATTGCCTGCAAATACGGCTTCTATCATTTCGGCCACGGTGCTGCTTTGCAGCAGGTAGCCATCGGCGCTGGTTTTAATTTTTCCACCGGCATCGTTCAGTGTAAAGCCCTTGCTTTCTAAAAATGCATTAAAACCAGCTATTGTATCATAGCCTTCGGCAAGGTTATGCACGCTTACGGTAAAGTGGTTAAGGTAATAACGGTTGTATATTACCCAGGCGGCGTACTCGCTTTCCCTGTTAAGGGTAAGGTAGTCTTCCAGGGTGGGTATACGCCAAAGGCCGCTGTGTAAAAACAGGTCAATAGCGCTGGCATCATCAAGGTTAAGGCTGTCCACTGGGTCGGCAGTAACCTCGTTGGTGTAATTGTATATAAGGGCCTGCGTGGCAGGGGTAAGGTCCTGCACACGAAGCTCACTGATGAATATTCTTGGATAATTTTCAGCAGGGGGTGCATACCAATACGCATCCAGTTTTTTAGCAGGGAAAAAATAATGCTCCATCCGTTGGTAACCCAAGTGCAGGAATATCTTTTCCAGCGATTGAATACCCAAATGAGGTACCCCCAGTGTTCTAAAAGCAATATGGTCGTTCTCAATAGCGCTGGCATCGGTAATTATTCCTGCAGCTATCATGGCATTGGTTACTTTTTTTACATCCGGCACACGTTGGGTATAACGTGCCATAAGCCCTTCCAAAACTTTATCCAGGGTGGTATGTGTCATTGCAAATGTTTTTGTTGAATTGATAAGCAGCGTTCCGGCTATCAACAGGGTGCAAGTTAAATTGTTTTTTGTAAGCGGTTGCGCCGCATTGGGGAAAATAAAAATGGCCCAGCCAAAGTGTTGTAAACAGGTGTAGTGATAAACCAGCTATTGGGCAGCGTTTTATAAATGCGGCTCTTTTCATAAAGGGGTTTGTTTATTGAATAAAACTACCGGCAAGTACCCGGCGGCTTATGCTAATTGATGCAAAAAAGGGAAATGGATACATGAAAAATGCTGCTGGTGGAAATTGGAGGTATTGGCCGAATGTAACTATATTTACAATGACTGTTAAGCCAGGTTAATGACTATTGCTATTGCCCAAAAACGTTTATTCAACAATAGCCTGAAAAAACCAATTAATATTATTGTACCCCGCATAAATCGCCTGCTTATGAGATGCTTTTCTGCTGTAATACTACTGCTGCTGGCTGTATCATGTTCAAAAAACGCAGCCAATGTTAATGTTAGTTATAACAGCCTCTATTATAAGGATAAAGTGCAGGCCATTGGCTCAACCAGGTTATTTGCCCGTTCTGGAGAAATAAAAGATGCCGCTGCAATCAATCGCTATGCAGGTACAGACTCAAATTATTACAAGTATTTTCCTGATAGAATTTCAGGGCTGGGGGAGTTGCTTGACACGTTGATTATTAAAAACCGCGATAGTGCAATTATTGAGTTATATAGCTCACCAAATAGATGTTTGGTAACAAACCAGGCAGGGAAATTGGTGCTTACATCTGTTCAATCTGCAACCGGAGTTCAATTCTACGAAACTTTTTCGCGCAGCTTTAATTACTATGCCAATCAGTTTAAGCCTGTTATTTCAAATGAATACCTGGTTTCTTCAACAGGGGGTATTTACGAGTTTGACTACGTTTATTACCCAAAGTACGTATTTACACAGGCCGGTAATGGCAGGGTAGCCGCTCCTTTGGTCGCTTTTTTTCAGCACAAGTCAAACGGAGAAAATTATGCAGGTTATTTTAACGGTAACCTTCAGCAAGGGTTTAACCAACAAATACCAGCTGGAGACACAGTTAGCCTTAATGAATTTCAACTCATTTTCAATAATTAACAAACAACACCTTTATCAATGGTTACTAATTATTGTAAAAAAACCTGTGCAGTGTTTACTGCAAAACTTAGCTTGTTGTTTTGCGTGTTGTTTTTGGTACAGGGCTGCCGCAAAAACAGCAGCCAGCCGGGTAATTTTAACCAGCCCCCGGCAATAGCATCGGTAAAAGCAGATGTTGCGTTGCAATGGGCAGATTTAACCCTTTATACCATCCGTTTCTCTGCCTTTAATTCGCCTACCTATTCCTCCCGCTCTTTAGGTTACTTGGGGCTTGCTATGTACGAGACGATTGTGTGGGGCGATTCCTCAAAAAAATCAATGGACGGTCAACTAAATGGTTTAAGCCTGCCCCAGCCCGAGGCAGGCAAAATATATCATTGGGTGCTGGCACTAAATGCCGCGCAGGATACCTTGTTAAAAATGTTGTATCCGGCCCCAGCAAACTCGCACCGTTTTATCCACGACCGTATAGACTCATTATATACTGCGGTTTACACGGAGCAGTCTGACCATATTGACCCTGCGGTTGCAGAACGTTCGGTTGAATTTGGCAGGGCGGTAGCCATTGCGCTTTATAACTGGTCGTTAACCGATGGTGGCGATAAAGGCTATACCCGTAATTTTGAACCTTCTTTTGTATTTCCCCGGGGCCCATCGTATTGGGTGCCGCCAAGGTTTGGCCAAACAGTTAGCCAATACCCTCTGCACCCGCATTGGGGCAACAACAGAACATTTGTAAAAGCAAACGGCAATATACCGGTACCGCCCATTGAACCTTTTTCAATAGATACAGCCTCCCGTTATTACAAAATGTACAAGGCGGTGTACGATAAAAACAATGTTTTAACCCTGGCGGAAAAGGAAATTGCTGCCTGGTGGGGAGATGACCCTACGCAAACATTTTCGCCCCCTGGGCATTCATACTATCTTGCTGCTTTGGCGGCTAAAACGGCTGATGCCGGTTTAATGAAAGCCGCAGAGGGGTTTGCCCGCACCGGCATGGCCGTTGCGGATGCTTTCATCAATTGCTGGAAGGCTAAATACACCTATTTTAATGAACGGCCATCTACTTATGTAAGGTTGTTTATTGACCCTAACTGGACTCAATACTGGCCGGAGCCGCCCTTTCCCGCTTTTCCTTCGGGGCATGCCACCCAGGCATCGGCCGCAGCCAGCGTACTTACAGCCGTTTATGGGGAACCATTTGCTTTTACCGACAGGTCGCACGAGGGGGATGTTCGTTATCCTTATTATGACTTAACTTACCCCGCCAGGCAGTTTAACAGCTTTTGGCAGGCCGCGAACGAGTCGGCTTACAGCCGTTTTCTTGGTGGCATACACACCCGGCAGGATAATGATACGGGTGCGGCAGAGGGCAAAACAGTGGGTGATAATGTTAATGCGTTACAGTGGAATAAATAGGGGGAGAGTGCTTGGCCATTTGTTTGATTGCTTGCCTGTAAATATTGTTTTTAGTACCAACAGCCATCCTTTAATGTGGTTTCATTAAAAAATACACACCGGCAAAAATTGCAATGGTGCCAATAAAACGCATATATATGCGGTAGTTCTTTTCAGAGAAAACCTGTTGCGCTACGTCTGTTTTCTTCCAGAACCATCTTTTAAAAATGCCCGGTTTTACAATGTAAATAATACCAAGCACTACCAGGAAAACGCCAAAGCTCCCGTTTGTCATCAGTTGTTTGTTTTTTGTGTTTTGTATGACGATCCGTAATTTGGTTTGCGGGAGGTGTTATTCTCCCATAACGAGCGGGGTAGATTTCACCACATAGATTCAGTAGCTAACATAGTTAAACATAGAATGACATTTTGAAAAACACGTATATGTATTACGGTCTTTATCTAACCCTATGTGTCTCTTATGTTTTCTATTGTTGCTATATGGTTAAAAACGCCTAAACCAAATAACATATAGTCATTGTATGTAACCTCAAATATTATTCAACACTCCCCCTACACATTCATTGCATACATAATAATATTAACGCCAAACTTAGTGTTGTCTTCGGAGAGAAAACGCTTGTTGCGAAAATCGTAGTCCCACTCGCACCCATAATCCTTATTGCTGTACAGCACACCTATGCGGCCGTTTATTTCAATCGCTTTCAGGTAGTCGTGCACCAGGTCATCACCCCAGCCATTCAGTTCAAAAGTTGTGGTGGGTGGCCCTTTTTCAAAGTTGAAGAAGCTGCGGTAAATAGGGTGGTTATTGGGTATTTTTTTTAAAGTGCCTGCACCAAAAAGCTGTTGCATCTGTGCCTCAAACGACTTTGCAAACAACCCGTCAATATCATGGTTGCAGTCATCCGCAAAAACAAAGCCGCCGTTCTCCACATACATCTTAAAATTGGCGCTTTCCTGGGCATCAAACTGCACCAGTTTATGGCCGCTGATGTAGCAAAAAGGGTAGTTAAACAACTCGTTGCTGCCCAGGTCAATTACTTTTTCCTGCAGGGCAACGGGTATGGTGGTGTATTCAATCAGCGAGTTTAAAATATTATTAGGCATCCGCTGGTCGGTATCCCAGTCGCCGGAGCGGTAGCGCAGTCTTGCAAAAGTAAATTTAGACCTGTTCATTGATGGGACTAAAGGTAGGCAATAAAGCACAAGTGTTTCTGCCCAAAAGGATGGAAGGTCTGTTTTTGTCGGCAGGAAGCACGTTGTATACACGCGCATCTCTACACCTTAAAAATCAATCACAGCCTGCTTTCATCCAAATTATTTGCCGTTACTACCGTATTTGGGTACCCGTTTGGTGTTTTTTTGCTAATTTCCGTGCCGTACTTAAATATTATAAAAAAATATATTATTTTGAATACCACGGCAGAAAACGTACAGCAACTACTTAGCAGACTACCGCAGTTAAAAAAAGAAATTCAGAAAATAATCATCGGGCAGGATGCCGTGC
>CAZRDD010000224.1:0-8133 GCA_964598675.1 uncultured Parafilimonas sp. | reverse complement strand
TGGGTAAAACCCTCCGGCGGTGTGGTTTGCTTTCCACGATTTAAGAAAGACATAAATATTGACATTGAAAAGTTCTACCCCACCCTGCTTAACCACTATAAAACCTACGTAGGCCCCGGCCATTGGTTTGAGCAAAGCAAACGCAGCTTCCGCCTGGGCTTCGGCTGGGAAACAAGGGGCGCTTTTACACAAGGGCTGGAGAATATTGATAAGGCCGCAAGGGAGAGTCAGTAAACATTGCTCTGCTTAACAACTAAAAAATAATTGTAGCAGCAAGCAATTTTCTGTAAGCAGCAGCACAACCACTTTACAGTACCATTAAAGCGGTATTGTTGCCCTAACCTTGCATATTACGCTTCCAGGCTTAAAATCTCCTCTTACACAATTTCCTCCAATGCCACCCGCAATTGTTATATTAGCTTGCTGCAATATTATTTGCCAAACCAAAAAATACATATATGATTAGTCTTTTAGTGCTGTTTGCTGTTTTGCTGGTAGGCGCACTGCTTGCGCGCGCCCGGTTTGTATCAAACTTTGCCCAAACCGGCCATATTCACCTAAAAACATGGATAAAAGGCGCTGCCATAGCCGCCTGGCTGATGGCAGCGCTGCTGCTTATTACCATCATTTCCAATTCGTTCTACTCCGTTAACTCGGGCAATATTGGGGTGGAAAAACTTTTTGGCAAGGTGCTTGACGAGCGGATACCAGAGGGCCTTAACACCATTAACCCATTTGTTGAGGTGGAAGAAATGACCCTGCGTACCCAAAGCTATACCATGAGCTCTGTTACCAACGAGGGGCAGGTAAAAGGGAACGATGCTATTGACATTATTACTTCTGACGGATTAACCGTTACTGTTGAACTGTCGGTTTTGTTCCGGCTAAACTCGGCGGCTGCATCGTGGGTATTTAAAAGCTTCGGGCCAGATTATGTAAGCCAGATAGTAAGGCCTGCCATACGCAGTTCCGTACGCGATATTTTCTCCAAATACAATTCTCAGGACCTCTACTCCTCTAAACGCGAGGAAGCCACCCTTAAAGCACAGCAGCACCTGCAAGATGCTATTGACCAGCTTACCAAACGCAGCGGCTACAACCAGGAGGCCCTGTTGGTGGAAAATGTTTTAACCCGCGATATTAAGCTGCCCGATGCGGTAAAAATTGCCATTGAAAACAAAATATCCGCGCAGCAGCAGGCCGAACAAATGGAGTATGTTATACAAAAAGAGCAAAAAGAGGCGGAACGTAAAAGGGTTGAGGCGCAGGGCATACGCGATTTTCAAACAACCGTTTCGCAGGGCATCAGCCCGCAACTGCTGCAATGGAAGGGCATTGAAGCCACTACCGAACTGGCAAAGTCAGCCAACGCCAAAGTGGTTATTATTGGCAGTGGCAAAGATGGCCTGCCTGTTATTTTTGATGCCAAACAGTAACTTTAATTGATATAAACTACAAAGGGGTGCATTGTGCACCCCTTTGTAGTTTATATAGGTTTATTAAAGCAATATTATATCTATTTGAGTAGCAACAGCCCCGCAATTAATAGCTTATCATATTGCCATACCGCTTTAACTGTACTTCTGCGGCTTTGGCAGCATAGCTTACATTCACAAGCAGGTTAGCCGCACTTTCAAAACTTTGCTGTGCATTTTTAACATCAATAATGGTGGCCTGCCGCAATTGAAAACGCTGCAGTACCAGGCTCAACAGTTTTTGCGAAAGCTCGTAATTGTGCTGTGCGGTTTCCAACTGCTTAATATTGCTTTGGTATGCCTGCCAGCTTTTTACGGCGTTGGCGGTATAGTTGTTAACCAACGTATCTTTTTGCAGGGTGGCGTTGGCTATGTTTATGCCTGCCACCTGCTGTTGCCGTTTGTAAATGCTGCCATTATAAATGGGTATGCTTACACTTACACCGGCATAAGGGCCGCGCTGCTGATTTAACAGGGAGAAACCGGCGGCGCTCTGGTTGCGGGTAAAACTGTAACCGGTATTTACGTTTACCGATGGGTAGCGCTGCGCAGTAGTTTCCTTCAATAAAAAGCGGGTTATTTGCACCTGGTCTTCGGCAGATGCAATATCGGGGTGCAGGGCAATATTGCTCAGCACGGTATCGAGCCTAAGGCTTTTATCCACAACAATGGTATCGCTTATATTAACGCTTGAATCTGGGTTGAGCGTAAGCAAATACAGCAGGTCTGTTTTACCCTGGTCAATCACCAGTTGCTGGGCCTGTAAAAGCTGTACCTGTGTATTTAAATCAACCTGCGCCTGAAAGAGGTCTGCATTATTCGCCAGCCCTACATTTTGCTGTTTCTGCACAATATCAAGCTTCTGCTCCGATGCCTGTATGGATGTTTGCAACGCTTTGGCATAACTCTGCTGGCGGATGATGTCGTAATACTTCAGCATTACATTAACCACCACCCCCTGCAGGCGGCTGTTAAGCTGCTTATGGGTTTGGTGTTCAATTGTTTCAAGCCTTTTTTTGGCTGTTACCACCCGTTCGCCATTGGTAACCAGTATGCTTGCCGATACCCCTGCCGTAAGGCCATTGCTGCCTACATCGCTGCTCTCCTTATTATTGGCAGGGTTGGCATATTTCTGCACCAGCGTTACCGATTGCTGCTGGTCTGTAACAGTGCCGCTTACCACCGGTAAACCGCCCGCTACGCCATAGTTGTTGTTAACGCTGGCTATTTTAGTGTTGTTTTTACCTATTTCGGCACTAATGCTGTTTTTCAACGCAATATCAATGGCCTGCTGTAACGTAAGTGTTTGCTGCGCGTATGCGGTATTCATCAGCATTATGCAGGCACAGCTAAAATATGTAATGCTTCTTTGTATCATTTCACCAATTTGTGAATAAACAACTGTTTTATTTACTCTGTAATCTCCATTTCTTTAACCTTATGCTTGCCAGAGATGTAGGAGTACACGGCCGGTATAACAAACAAGGTAAGTATAAGGGAGAACATAATACCGCCAACCACTACAATACCCAGCGGTATGCGGCTGGTAGAGGCTGCACCAAGGCTTAATGCAATGGGCAATGCCCCCAGCGATGTAGCAAGGCTGGTCATTAATATGGGCCGTAACCGTTGGGTGGCCGCTTCAATAACAGCTTCTTTTTTGGCATGCCCGTACTCGCGTTTCTGGTTGGCAAACTCCACAATCAATATACCGTTTTTGGTTACAAGCCCTATCAGCATAATCATACCAATTTCTGAGAAAATGTTAAGGGTTTGATTGAATAAATAAAGGCTTAACAACGCCCCTGCAAACGCCAGCGGTACGGTAAAAAAGATAATCAGCGGGTCGAGAAAGCTTTCAAACTGGCCTGCAAGCACCAGGTAAATAAGCAGTAACGCCAGGCCAAATGCAAAAAGGATGTTGGAGGAGCTTTCCGCAAAATCTCTTGAAGGGCCGCTAAGCTCGGTTTTAAAGCTGGGGTCAAGCAGGCGGCTGCTGATGGACTGCATGGCTTTAATACCATCGGCAATGGTTTTACCATCGGCCAGTGAGGCCGAAATGGTGGCTGCTTTATACCTGTTAAAATGGAATAACGTTGATGGGCTGGTGCTTGGGGTAAGTTTTATTACGGCGCTAAGCGGTATGTTATCGCCCTTGCTGTTACGTACGTACAGCCTGCTTATATCGGCAGGCTCGTTACGCTCGCCACGGTCAACTTGTGCAATTACCTGGTACTGGTAGCCGTTCATTATAAAATAAGCCAGCCTTCCGCCGCTAAAGGCCGATTGCATGGCCGATATAACATCCTGGGTGGAGAGGCCGAGGTCCTTAATCTTCATCCTGTCTACCGTAACCTGCAACTCTGGTTTGGTAAACTTGAGGTTAACATCGGAGTTGGAGAATGTTTTATCCTTCCTTACCTCATCCAAAAACTTAGGGATGATGGCTTTAAGTTTATTAATATCCTGGTTTTGCAGCACGAACTGCACCGGCAGTGCACCCCTTGAACCAAGGCCTACCGATATGGTTTGCTCCTGTATGGCAAATACCCTGGCGCTGTTAAAACGGCCCACTTTCTTTTGCAGGTCGCTGGCTATTTCGGCCTGGCTCCTGTTGCGCAATTCGGGGTCAACCAGCCCAATACGCGGCTGGGCGGTATTGGCTCCATTACCCGCTGGTGTACGGGCAAATACAAAATCTCTTTCCGGCACAGAATCAAGCAAAAAGTTAGCAATATCATCTGTTATTTTTTGCGTTGCTGCAAAGCTGGTGCCTTCCGCAGCGGTTACCACAAAACGTATACTGCTCCTGTCTTCCAGTGGCGCTAACTCGCTTTGCAGGTTACGCATAATAAAAAGTATCATAAACACGCACACTACTATAATCACCCAGGCTATCCACCTGATCCTCATAAAGCCTTGCAGCATGCGCTTATACCCGTTTTCCATACCGGTAAAAAACGGCTCCGTTTTATGGTAAAACCAGCCATGCTGTGCATCCTTACGGTTTAGGTAAACGTTAAGCACCGGGGTGATGGTAAGCGATACAAACGCAGAAATTAACACGGCAGCGGCCAGCACCACACCAAACTCGCGGAAAAGCCTGCCCACAAAACCTTCTAAAAATATTACCGGCAAAAACACCACCGCCAATG
The DNA here is from genome assembly GCA_964598675.1 of uncultured Parafilimonas sp. Taxonomy (GTDB): domain Bacteria; phylum Bacteroidota; class Bacteroidia; order Chitinophagales; family Chitinophagaceae; genus JABDFW01. Next base: position 3,503 of record CAZRDD010000224.1, on the reverse strand, counting down.
TTAGCGAGGTAGATACTACCGCAAAAAATATTTCCTTACTGCCTTCCAGCGCCGCCTTGTGTATGGGCAGCCCGCCTTCCAGCTTGCGGAAGATGTTTTCGGTAACCACAATACCATCATCCACCACCAGGCCCGTTGCAAGCACAATACCCAGCAGGGTAAGTATGTTTATGGAGAACCCGGCTATGTACATGATAAAGAAGGTAGCCACCAGCGATATGGGTATATCTATCAGCGGGCGTATGGCGATAAGCCAGTTACGGAAGAAGAAAAAGATTACAAGCACCACCAGCCCAAAGGAGATAAACAGGGTTTCCTTAACCTCGGCCAGGGAGTTGCGTATGTTTAGCGTATTATCAATAAGTACGTGAAAATCAATATCTGTTTTGTTGCCCTTTTTAATATCCTCCAGCCTTTTGTAAAACTCATCTGCAATTTGAATATTGTTGGCACCCGGCTGCGGAATAATGGCCAAACCTACAGCGCTAACGCCATTGTACTTCCAGCTTTGCTCCGGCGCTTCGGGGCCAAGCTCTACCCTGGCTACATCGCCCATGCGCACAATACCGCTGCTGTCTTCTTTTATAATCAGGTCGCGAAACTGTTTTTCGGTGGTTAACCTGCCCAATGTGCGTATGGTTAACTCCGTATTGTTACCATATATTTTACCCGGTGGCAACTCAATATTTTCCTTGCTTACAGCGGCAGATATATCGGAGAATGATACGTTATACGCATTTAGTTTATCCGAGTTAAGCCAAAGGCGCATGGAGTACCTTTTTTGGCCAAATATGTTTACTGAGCTTACCTGGTTAATGGTTTGCAACTGCTGCTGTAAAATATTCTCAGCATAGTCGCTCAATTCCATAATGCTTTTGGTATGGCTTTGCACAGCAAGTATTAAAATAAAATCGCTGTTGGCATCCGATTTTGATACTACCGGCGGGGCATCAATATCCAACGGAAGGCTGCGGGTGGCCTGTGCTACTTTATCGCGCACATCGCTCGCAGCAGCCTCCAGGTCTACCCCCAGGTTAAACTCCACGGTAATGGAGCTGTTGCCAAGTGAGCTTGAGGAGGTGATGGTGCGTATACCGGGTATACCGTTTATTTGCTTCTCCAGCGGCTCGGTAATCTGGCTTTCAATAATATCGGGGTTAGCCCCTGTGTAGGAAGTTGCTACGGATATAATGGGCGGATCAATTGCCGGGTAATCCCTTACAGCCAAAAAGGTATAGCCCACAATACCGAACAAAATAATCATTAAGTTCATTACCGTGGCTAATACGGGCCGCTTCAGCGATAATTCTGAGATATTCATGCTATGATGCGTCTGTTATTGTTATAAAGCGTTTGTTAATAACCACATACCGGCCTTTGTGCTAACCGGCACAAACTGCTGTATGTATGCTTGTATTAAGGTAATACCAGCATTTTCCACGCTTTTAGCGCGCGGGTTTGCCTGGTGTAAACACCTTTCTTATTTTTAGCAATGCTTTGGGCCTGGCAAATAACACACCCGTAACTACAATGGTATCGCCGGGGTTAACGCCGCTGGTAATTTCAACACTGTTTGCGTTGCGTAAACCAGTTTTAACATTTACAAAATTTGCTTTGCCATCTTTAACAATAATAAGCTGGTTGTTTATATCCTCCGGTATAATGGCGTTGGCCGGTACCATTATGGCGTTGTTATCGCGGCTTTCGTTTATATACACTTTTGCAAATGCCCCAATATTAATATTGCTGTTGTTAAGCAGCGCCCGCACTTTTAAATTGCGGGTATTTTGGTCTACCTGTGGTTCAATGGCCACTATTTCGGCCTTTACTGCGTTTGTGCTTGCTGCATCGGCCTGCACCATTACCGTATTGCCTTTTTTAATAATGCTGGTGTATTGCTCGGGCAGGGTAAAGTCTATTTTAAGCTTGCTGGTGCTTTGCAGCGAAGCTATAACATCCGATGGTGATACAAAGGCGCCGGTACTTACCAGCCTTAAACCCACCACGCCATCAAAAGGGGCCCTTACAATGGTTTTATCAATCAGCGCCTGGGTGTAGGCTATATCGGCTTTGTAACCATTTACTGAACTAAGGGCGGCATCATAATCGCTTTGGTTTATGCCATTCACTTCAAGCAGTTTGGCATACCTGTCAACCGTTTTCTGGGCCAGGTCAAGCAATACTTTCGATTTGTTTACCTGCGCCTCCAGGTCGGCATCGTTAATACGGGCTATAATGGTGCCTTGGGTTACAAACCGGCCTTCGGGCACATCAAGAAAGGTGATACGGCCACTTACTTCGGGGTGCAGGGCCACAAACTCGTTGGCTACCACGGTGCCGTTGGCCTCAACCGTGTCGCTGATTGGCTGGGGAGAAGCGATGATTACATCAACAGTTACAGGCGGCGTTGCTCCGGGGCCTTTTGCTGCCTCTTTTTTTTTGCCGCATGCCCCCATTAATAAAACGGCGGTTACTGCAGCGGTAATTTTAGCTGACCTTATTAAAAAACGCATTCTTTAAAGATATTTTGGTTTTAGCTGGGCTAAAGATAGGCAGTTTTATCACCCAATTTTGCGCTAACCCATTTGTTAGGTGAAACCCTAAAAAAACAAGGTGCATGAAGGGCCAAACAACTAAAACCATAAAAAAAGCAGCACCCCTTATAAGGATACTGCCTTTAAAATCAGCCGTTAAGGTAATAAAACCCTCACAGGCAATCAGCTAATAATTTATTTATTCTATCTTTTTTTCCACCCTTACCAGCTTGCCATCTTTACTCACACCCTCCAGTATAACACGAAAGGAATCGGTGTAGTCGTTGTTATAAAACTGCAGCTTAATAATATGGTTTTCGGTGGTGGTAATAATGGTTGGCACCCAATACAGGGTTGAGCGCACATCTTCATGCTCATTCATCTGGTTAAAAGTGCCGTAGTTGGGCGAGTAAAACTCCTTGGTGGCTGTGTAACCGGCCACAAGCTTATATGGCAGCCCTTTGCCGGAGGGCTTATCGGCCACATCGCCGCCGCGGCGCGTGTAAATGGCAATGGCCCCGCCTGCCCCACCGGCAGAGCTACCAAAAAATGGCGGGCGCATCACTTTTATGTACGCTATATCGCTCATGTTAAGGTTGGTTACCTGGTTTATATCCGCTTTAATTTCATCAATATAAATATCGGTGGCAGTACCCCTCCACATAGCCGATACCTGGGGCGAGCCTGAACCGGTAATGGTTAAGCCTGCCACCCTGCCGGTTAAATAACTCAGTACATCTCTCTGCGCAATTGCGCTGGGGTCGCTGGTAAGGTCAAACTGGGCGGCAGCATCGCCACCGGCAAACAAGCCTTTGGCATACTTTTCATCCATTACTTCCACTTTCGACTTTGCCCTTGTTGTTACAATCACTTCTTTAAGGGTGGCGGTTTTTAGCAGTTCTTCCAAGCGGGCGCGCTGTACGGCCAGCATCATATTATGGTAATTGCCGGTAGTATCGTAAAAGGAGT
>CAZRDD010000223.1:4175-8142 GCA_964598675.1 uncultured Parafilimonas sp. | reverse complement strand
CTCCGCCTGCTTCTTCAAGAAACACTATCGGGTGTACTTTTACCCCAAGTTGTGCGGAAAGTTCTTCGGCTTTTTTTTCAATTTTTTCGTGCATTGCTTTAGTTGGCATATTTGTGTGTATTGTAGTGTGGGTTTAATTTCTGTCTATCTGCGCAATAACCAGTGGTACGGTTACCATCAGGCGGCTGTCGCCCTGCGATGCGTCAAAGGGGTCTTCTAAAAACTCCACGGCACGCAGCACATCCCTGGCGGGGGTAATGTTGCCCGCTGCTGCGTAAATAACGGTAATGTCAAATGGCGGAATAGCAAGTACGCGGTTACCGGGGGCCGCAGCTATTATGCGCCTCCATTCGTCAAGGTACAGTTCAATAGAGCCGTCAATCTCTATGTTGCCGTAGCCTCTGCTTACCGGGCGGTGGCCAACGCCATACTGGTTTTTTTTCTCCTGTTTTTCTTTGTAGCTTATTTTGGTAATGCCCACTACCGGCACGCCAAACAAAACAAGCGAGATGTTGGCCCATGAATAGTTGATGCCGTTAATAAGCGGCGGGGGAAATCCTGGCATAATTAGTTGATTGATACGTTAAAACCTATGTTTACTTGAATGTTGCGGGCTGTACCTGTGGGTACAATGTTTATGGTTATTACCACCAGGCCGGTGCTTAACACATTTTGGCTGGCATTAATAACCACCTGCTGGGCGCTTATTTCGCCATTGCGGGCCATTTGGTGCAGCGGGTCTTCGGCAAGGGTGGTAAAGTAGGCCGAGGCTACATCGCTCAACGTACCATCGGCATTAAGCTGTACGGTGCTGTTAAGCGCGGGTATAAGCGCGGCATATACGCCCCTTGTGGCCTTTTGTATGGTGCGGTTATCGGTAATGTATGCATAATCGCTGGTGGGGCTGGTGGCGGTGCTGCACTCGTTAAAATAGCTGCCTGCCACGCCTGTAAAGCGGCGCAGAAAAATGTAGCGGCGGTTTTGCAGCAGGGTTAACAGGTTATCCGTAATGGAGGTGCTGTTAAACAGGGTGCCATTGGCAAAAGCCGGTGTATCGCACTCCGTACCGTTGCTAATGTTAAACTTCTGCACCCAGGCAATGCTCTCGTTAACGGCCGCGGCCGATACTGCGCCCAGTGTGGCCCCCAGCGTGGTTACCGATTTGCCGGTGGCTTTAAACAACTGCGCACCAGCGGCGGCACCATCCTGACCAATAACGGCGCTAACGGTGTTGGCCGGCAGTTGGGAGAGGTCGGCCAGGGTGCTTAGGTCTGTAATGCTGGCCATATCAGCCGCATACAGCGCAATAAGCTCCCTGTGGGCGCTGGCCTGCAGCTTGCACAGCGTGTCAATAGCTGTAAGGTCGCCCGCATTAAAAGCCTCGCTTTGCTTGTAAATACCCACCTGCCTTATTTTGCCGTTGGCAAAGCTTTGCAGGGTATTAATTTCGGTAAAGGTGTAACCATCCGGCACGGCAAAAACACCCACGTACAGGTTGCCCTGCGGCTGCAGCCTAAAGTACTCGCTAATATGGTAATGCCATACCGCCAGTACCGGCGCGGTGCCCTGCGTGGCTGCCGATGGCTGTGTTACCGTAGCGGCCAGGGCCGTACCACTGGTAGTTAAGCCCACCGGTGTGCCGGTGTTGGGGTAAATACCCTCCTTAACGGGCAGGGTAAGCGTTAGGTTGGCCGTGCTGGCACTGGCCGTACAGCCGTGCGTGTTTGTGCCGCTGTTAACAATGGCCGCCAGGGCAGCAGCCTGTTGCGCGGCAGTGGTATCGGTACTGGCCACGGTATAGCTGGCCAGTGTGTACAGGGTGCCTGTGCTGCTGGTGTAGGTTAGCTTTGCCGCATCGCCGGTATGGCCTGCGGTGCCAATGTGTATAATGGCGGCGGCAGCGGTGGCATCGCTGTAATCGTTGGTAATGCCAGCGGCCTCGGCACCGGCCACACTAAAAATTTGCTTTACCGGGCTGCTGCTGCTAAAGCCTGAAGGCAGGCTGCCACTGGTATAAAAAATGAGGCCCGAAATATAGTCCTCACCCGGCAGGGGCCTTCCTAAGCCGCCCTGCCCTAACACGAACGAAATATTGTTTAACGCCATATATATGTTTTAAATGGTTGAAAAGGGTTTTGCAACACTGTTGGTTTGCTACCGTTTGTTTGAGGGCATAAAACTAAAACGGCAGCAGGGGAGAGGGCGCGGAGTGGGACCACCTTTAGAATGCAGAATTTGAAAATGAGGTAATTTGAAAATTTGAAAATGGACGAAAACAATTTGAGAATTAGATAATTTGAAAATTTGAAAATGGACCGCTGATTTAAATGATTTTTATGATTATACAGATTTTGAAAGCCCGTTTGAGTGTTTGATTGTTTGAATGTGTGATTGTTCTGCGGGTGGTAGTGCGTGTGTTTTATTCGCATTTCGATTCGTGTTCGAAGATATTCTTTTGTGTCCCGGCGGTGGTACAGATGGCATCGTTCCTTGCGTCGCGCACTTGTACTGGGGGAACGTTGTGGGGCTACATACAAGCGGCTTTGCATGGATGGGTTAGATAAGAATGCCTCAAACGCTGTGCCTTTTCAAAGCTGATGTAACCCTTTCAGGGTAATGAGTAACCATGCGCTTATATTTCACAGGGCGTTGCCCTGTGCTGCCAGATGTACCCCCGTTGGGGGAAAATACATTGTGAGATGCCCTGAAAGGGCTGCATCTGTTAGCGATGGGTAACACCCATCGTAGTAAACATTTTATATGTTTTACGCATTGCCCTGAAGGGGCTACATCCATTAGCGGCACCAACAGTTTGTAGTATATGGTTTGTGCTTTGCAGTGTTTTGAAGCACGAAAGAAACAGCCCCACAGTGGCGGTATGTTGGTAGAAAATATTCGCTGTTTCGCTGCTATCCGTGGGCTGCCGCTGCTATCCGTAGGCTGTGCCTACGGATGCTTATAAATAGCCGCCTCCGGCGGCAGATAACTCCCGCCAGAGGCGGGCTTTTAGAGGAACATCCGTAGCTGCAAGCAACGGGTAGCAGGGGTTAATTGTTACAGTTGATGGTATGTTATTGTTTTGCGCAGATTGTATACAAGCCCCGTAGGGGCGGCATGTTTAATTAGGTGGTAGATTTTGCAAGCTACGGATAGTAATGGAAATGGGTAATATTGTACCCTGAAACAATTTTTACAAAATAAATTGTTGTTTTTTTCATGCGTATACATATTGTGGCATTCTATAAAACACAATTAGGGTTAACCATTGTTGCTGGTACACCAAACGGAGCTGCGATAACTGTTGTTATGACGATTAGCAACGGCAGTAAACATGTTTGGAAAATAACATCCCTGTCTTTTAAGGAAATGGAGGGGCTTGCAGCTGGCGCGGACACTAAGCATGCAGAAGGTTATGTTTACAGGGGATATACAATTGAGCCTGCTGACTTAACAATTATTAATCAGCAACATGGCAATGATTATTTTTTGAATGATGAATGGCATTTGGCTGGATATGATAATAAGAAAACTTTGTAGATGATAGGGCTTAACAGGCTAAGCCACTATCTTTGCCGTCCCTTAAAAAAAGCCAGTGAAAGAAATTACCCTACAAACTATTCAGCATTTTATCAGCATTAGCGAAATTGCGTTAAAACCCACACAAAAAAACTTGTGTGTACCCATCATTAACAGGATATACAAAAAAATGGTGGCAGGTATAAAGTTTTCAGGCATAAAAGTGGCGGGTAACACTATTGGCGATGGCCACCATAGATACATAGCATCGCTGCTGGCTGGTTACACCCTTGAAATAATGCCCACCATTATTCCGCCTTCTGTTAAAACAATAGATTGGCAATTGGTAGTTTTTGAAGATGATGATTGGGATACCCCGGCCAAAATAAGCCTGCTTAACCGGCAGGATGCCGCTTACAATGGCCTTTCGCTGGAAGAAATAACCCTTCTA
>CAZRDD010000223.1:0-4165 GCA_964598675.1 uncultured Parafilimonas sp. | reverse complement strand
TGTAGCTTTGCAACATGCTCATTTTTTTAGATATTGATGGTGTAATGGTGCCTGCCAAGGGCTGGGCAAGGCCGGAGTTGCTGAAAGACGGTTTTCCGGCTTTTAGCGCCAAGGCTACCCGTGCGCTGCAACAGTTGGTTACGCCACAGGTTGTTGTAATGTTAACAACCTCGCACAAATCTAATTACACCGTGGATGAGTGGAAGCAACTGTTTGAAAAAAGGGGTATTGGTATTAACCACTTGCAAACGCTGGATAACAACATTAATAACCTTAGCCGCAAAGATGAAATAGTACAGTGGTTTAATGTAAACCCTACCAACCAGGCGTTTGTTATAATTGATGATGATAAGGGCTTACAGGCATTGCCTGATTTTTTAAAGCAACATTTAATTTTAACCAGCCCGCTGATTGGCCTTACCGAGGAGCATGTGGCAGAAGCTAAAACTATTTTAAACAAAGGGTTACAGCCTGTTTAGTATTGGCATGGCGGCTGTTTTTAATCATAAAATTGCGTAAGTGATAAAGCCCGGCTGTTATGCCGGGCTTTATTGTGTTAGATACGCTTTACGGCCTGCTGGTATTATCTCTCATCGTAAACATCAAACATCATCATTAAGCCAGGCAGTAAATCAGTTTCAGCAGCATTCTGCTTCTTCAAAAAAATTCCCCTAATCACCCCGTCTCAAAAAAGCCCCCCGCCGCCGCTGCGCCAAAAGCGTCATTATCACAACAAGCACATCTCTCCGCTGCTATCCGTAGGCTGCGCCTACGGATGCTAATAAATAGCCGCCTCCGGCGGCAGATAACACTCGCCAGAGGCGGGCTTTAGAAAAACATCCGTAGCTGCAAGCTACGGATAGCAGGCTCATTCCCCTAAAGCCTTCCCCGCGCCGCCCATACCGCTGCGCCAAAAGCCCAATCATCACAATAAACACATCTCACCTCAAACATCCCCCAACTTTACTATATTTATGCGCTGCCGCTTGCGGCGTGCATAAACCATTTTAAAACGATTTGCCGGGGCGGTGCTTTTGCATGCAACCTGTATAAATTTTTGCCATGGAAACAACTGTTTTTGATGCTATTGTAATAGGCAGCGGCATAAGCGGCGGATGGGCCGCTAAAGAGCTGTGCGATAAGGGTATTAAAACCCTGGTGCTGGAGAGGGGCCGCAATATTGAGCATATTAAAGATTACCCCACCGCCACCAGCGATGTGTGGCAGTTTACCCACCGCACACAAATGCCGCTGGAGGTTACCCAGGCCAACCCTGTAATAAGTAAATGCTATGCTTTTGGCGAGGATACCCAGCACTTTTTTGTGAAAGATGCCGAACACCCCTACGTGCAGGAAAAACCCTTCGACTGGATACGGGGCTACCACGTTGGCGGCAAATCTATTATGTGGGGCAGGGCCTGCCAGCGCTGGAGCGATTTTGAATTTACCGCACCACAGCGTTTTGGCTACGCGGTAGACTGGCCCATACGCTACGCCGATATTGCCCCCTGGTATGCCCACGTGGAAAAATTTGCAGGCATTTGCGGCGGTAAAGATGGGCTGGAGGCTATGCCGGATGGCGAATACCTGCCCCCGTTTGACCTTAGCTGCCTGGAGAAGCATATTCAGCAGTCTGTTGCGGCCAATTACAACAACCGGTTTATGGTGGCCTCGCGCTGGGCGCATTTAACCCAGCCGCAGCCGGTACACCTGCAGCAGGGCAGGGGCCAGTGCCAGGCCAGGGATTTGTGTACCCGTGGCTGCCCCTTTGGCGGGTACTTCAGCTCGGTATCGTCTACCCTGCCCTGGGCCAAAAAAACGGGCAACCTAACCATACGCCCGCACAGCGTGGTGCACTCCATTTTGTACGATGCGCAAAAGGGCAAAGCCACCGGTGTTAAGGTTATTGATGCGCTTACAAAGCAGGAGAAGGTGTACTACGCCAAAGTAATTTTTTTAAATGCCGCCTGTTTAAACAGCAACCTTATATTGTTAAATTCAACATCGGGGCGGTTTCCCAACGGGCTGGGCAACGATAATGGTTTGCTGGGCAAATACATTGCTTTTCATAACTACCGCGCCAAGGTGCATGGCACCTACAGCGGTTTTGAAGATACCTACTACTACGGCCGCAACCCCACCAACCCCATTATAGCCAATTACAGCAACTTAGGCAAGCGCGATGCCGATTTTTTGGGCGGCTACCTAACCTTTGTGTACTCCGGCAGGCAACCGGCCTACCGCGATGAGCAGGGCGGCATAGGCGCAGCGTTTAAAGATGCCATGGCCGAGCCCGGCCAGTGGTATGCAGGCATGTATATGCAGGGCGAAACCATACCCAAGGAGAGTAACCATGTAAGGCTTAGTAAAGATAAAACCGATGCCTGGGGCATACCGCAACTGGTAACATCGGTAGGGTATGATGATAACGACGACCGTATGGTGGCGGCCTTTTTAAAAAACGGCACCGAAATGCTTGAAAAAGCGGGCCTGCAAAACATTAAGCAGTTTGATACTAAGCAGGCCCCCGGTTTGGACATACACGAAATGGGTGGCTGCCGCATGGGCCTGCACCCCGAAACATCGCTGCTGAACGGTAATAACCAGCTGCACCTGTGCAAAAACGTTTACGTTACCGATGGCGCGTGTATGACGAGTACCGGCAACCAAAGCCCCAGCATACTGTACATGGCTTTTGCCGCCAGGGCCGCCAACCACGCGGTGGAAGAGCTTAAAGCGGGCAGGTTGTAGCGGTGCTATTCGGTACTGTGTTTTTAATAGCAGGGGGTAACTTTATGTAAACAGTATCCCCCTTGCTGTTTGTTGTTTTAGCCGCTTTTTTTATTCAAATTATGATGAGCTTGATAATGAAGTGATGATATGGTAACAGTTGCATTGCCTTATGGATGCCAGCTTAAGTACTACTGTTTTACAACACTATAAGGGCTTGTGTAAAAGCAACTCAAACCTTGGGCCTTTAATATATCCTTTCATTTTCAAATTTATATTTCTCAACGCCAGGTACCCTTTCCTGGTAAGTTCATTTAAGTCGTTACGGGCGCTGCCATTCGAAACGCCTAATCTTTTCTCGGTTTCCATTACCGTTAGCAACAAGTTAGGCTCATTATTAAACCATTCTAAAACCAATGCCTGGCGATAGTTAATTCGGTCTACACCTAAAAAGGATGGTAACTGTTTCTTCTCTTCATTTTTTCTTTGGATATAAGCCCTCAACTCCTCAAATGCCAATTTCATTGTTTTTAAATTATAAGCAATAAAATAGGTAAGGTCGTTGCCATCTATTTCGGTATATTGAAATGCGCGTGCGTATTGGGCTTTAGATCGTAGTATTAACCTTGAAATAGACAGGTATTCAACCAGCCAATACTCCTTTTTTAACAGGTACCAATAAAACATTGCACGTGCTGTTCTTCCGTTTCCATCTACAAACGGATGGATAAACCCAATCATAAAATGGATGATGCAGGCTTTTATAATAGGGTGAATAAATAACTGTGGGTCATCTTCATTAAAAAACTTATAAAAGTCATTTAACAACTCCTCAAATTCTAAGTGCCCAGGCGGTGTATGAACGATTGAGCCATCTGATGTATCAATCACTTTAATGTCGTCATCTTCCCTGAAATACCCTTCTTCCAACTCACTGAGCATGGTTTTGTTAGAAACCAGTTGGTGGATGTTTAATAAGTTTTCTTTTGTAAGCGGCTCGGATTTTAAGGACAATATTTTTTGTATAGTGTTATAATTATTTACAATCATCTGCTCCGATTTATTGGTGGGCTTAATGTTTTTACGGAGCATTTCTTTTGCGTGTTTGCGGGTGGTTGCCGCACCTTCAATTTGGCTTGAGGCAATCGCCTCCTCCATAATTGAACTGATAAGGTATTTGTTTTTATCTGCTTTTGAAATGATAGAAGATGATTCCAGGCTGCCCCCGATATTCATGTCTAAAAAGTGGAGGAGGGCCTGGATGTGGCTGTTTAAGTTCCAGATGAATTTATACCTGCCAAAATGAATGACGTATGGGGTAGAAAGCCTTCTTACTTTAACAATACTCCAAATTTCTTTATGGGTTATCCAATGGGGTATTGGTTGATATTTCACCTTGTCCCAGTAATAATATTCCTCATGTATTCTGTTGAAT
>CAZRDD010000222.1:0-8148 GCA_964598675.1 uncultured Parafilimonas sp. | reverse complement strand
ATATTATTGGGGGCAAATCCATCAATGTAATAAGGCCCTTCCCCGGTTTGGGCACACTTATATGGGGAGGAAGAACATTAGATGGCAACAGCCAGGACTGGAGATATATTAATGTAAGAAGAACATTGATAATGATTGAGCAATCGCTTAAACTATCCACCCGCGCGTATGTATTTGAGCCTAACGACAGCAGCACCTGGAGTGCCCTTAAAACCATGTACTCAAATTTTTTAACCAATTTATGGAAGCAAGGGGCATTGGCTGGTGCAACGCCTGAGCAGGCATTTAGTGTACAGGTGGGGCTTGGCTCAACCATGACGGCCAACGATATACTGGATGGATACTTGAAAGTAACCGTTTTACTGGCAATTGTAAGGCCGGCAGAGTTTATAGTACTCACCTTTCAGCAACAACAACAGCAATCATAAATAACGAATTAATTTAATAACGTATAAAAACTACATTTTATGGCAGACGACGGGTCAAAACAGTCAACGGCAACGTGGCCACTGGTGCGCTTTTCATTCCAGGTAATGTGGGATGGTAAAGAAATTATTTTTCAGGAAGTTACAGGCCTTTCCTCCGAAACGCAGGTAATTGAATACCGCGGGGGAAGCTCTAAAACATACTCAACGGTAAAGATGCCCGGTATTCAAAAATTTGGGAATGTAACCCTAAAAAAAGGTACATTTAAAGGCGATACAAAACTTTGGGATAGTTACAACAGCATTAAGATGAACACCTATAAGCGCAGTGCCATAACCATTAACCTGCTTGATGAAGCTAATGCGGTGGTAATGACCTGGAATTTGCTAAACGCCTTCCCGGCCAAGATTACGGTAACCGACATGAAAGCAGATGCCAATGAAATTGCCGTAGAATCTATGGAGCTTGCGCACGAGGGTTTATCAATTAAAAAATAACACATAAATATGCCTGATTTCGGGGCCGATTTTTACCCGCCTGCCGCCTTTATGTTTGCTGTAACGGTGGCAGGCATTACGGGTACTAACGAAGGCAGCTTTCAGGAAGTTAGCGGCCTGAAGGCCAGTATTGCTTTTGAGGAAATAAAGGAAGGCGGCGAAAACCGGTTTACACACCGTTTTCCCAAACCACCCACTTTTCAAAACCTTATTTTAAAACGGGGCATGTTAACAGGTTCGCCCCTTGTTAAGTGGGCAACTGAAACATTTAAACTGTTTACGTTTACCCCAAAAGATGTAACGGTACGCCTGCTTGATGCAGAACAAAACATACTGGCAAGCTGGAATTTTGTAAACGCCTACCCGGTAAACTACCAGGTGGCCGATTTAAAAGCCCAGGAAAACAGTATTGCTTTAGAAACGCTTGAACTTGCATACGATTATTTTATGCCCTCGTAAAGTTATAACCATGCCAATAGAAATACGGGAACTTATAGTAAGGGTTACGGTAGAGGAAAATGCCAGGAAGCAAAACGATTTTACGGGCGAAGCCATCACCGAAATTGACAACAAAGTAAATAAGCTGGAAGCAGAACTGGCTGTACTGAGCGAAAAAATAGATAATATTTATACCCGTTAACCATGAGCCTTCAGAAGTTAAAAATACGCTCGTATAATACACCTGCATGCACAGGTACACCTTTAAACGAAATTGAGGCATTAATAAACCCCGAAGGGTATTCTCAGGATTATAAAGTAACGTACGATGACCCCAAAATAATAGGCGACTCAGCAAAGTCGTTATTTTTCTCGGGCATGGGTACAAATGTAATAACCATTAATAAACTTATAGTTGATGGTACCGGCGTTGCCAAAATAGGCAACGCAGCCAACCCGGATGATTACATAAGCAAGTTTAAAGATACCGTTTATACCTATGTAGGCACAATGCACTCACCACCCTATATTATGCTTACATGGGGCGCTAAAAACCTTACTTTCAAAGGCGTGTGCACATCGCTGAAAGTTGACTACAAATTGTTTAAGCCTGATGGGTCAACCTTAAGGGCTTTTATTGACATTACAGTTACCGGCAACATTGATTTTGCCAGTAAGGAAATGGAAGCACAAAAAAGCTCGCCAGACCTTACACATATACGTACTGTAAAAGCAGGCGATACCCTGCCGCTGATGGCATACCATATTTATAACAGCAGTACAAATTACTTAACCTTAGCTAAGCAAAACAACCTAAACAGCGTTTATCAAACAACACCCGGCCAAAAACTTTATTTCCCCCCTCTTCCAAAAAAATAAACCATGCCTGCACAGTCTGCCCTTTCCACTGTTACATCGCTGGTAGTAACATGTGTAGTTGAAATAAACGGCGGCGCGTTAAAAGATGGCGTTGGCATATCATCCATTAAAGTGCAGCACGATGTAAACCGTATATCAAGCGCAGAAGTAAGTTTAATTACACTTACCGGTAAAGCAGAAGACCATGGCTTTGTACCTGGCAATACCATAACTGTAAGCGCAGGCTATTCAGCAGGGGCCGCCACTACTATATTTTCAGGCATTATTGTTAAAAATACCATTAGTATCGATTCCAACTCCATGTACAAATGGTCGGTTAGTTGCCGTCACAGCGCATGGGCCATGGCCGTTACAAAACAAAACAGAAACTTTGATAATGTTACTGACTCCGACTGTATAAACCAAATCATCCAAAAAAACAGTGGGGTAAAGGCAGATGTTAAAGCATCAACCATTAAGCACGAAAAACTGGTGCAGAGCAACGCAACCGACTGGGATTTTATACTTGCCAGGGCCGACTTTTTGGGTTACATTATTTGCCCGGACGGCAGCACGCTAACAATAGCGCCACCTGCTTTAAAAGAGGGCGAGGGGGTGGAAAGGATTGCGCTGGGCGAATCCATCATTACTTTTAATGCAGAAATAAATGCAGAAAGCCAGCCACCAACATTAACGGCAACGGCCCGCCTGGGTAAGGAAACAAATAAGGTTACGGCTGCGGAGCCCTCCTTTGGGGGCAAAATGGTTAAAATACCCTCAACTTTTTTGAAAGAACCCAAAAAAATGGTGTTGGATACACCCATGGCGCAGGACGAGCTGCAAACCTGGGCCGATGGAAGGCTGTTGCGGCTGCGTTTAAGCGCTTATAAGGGCCAGGTTAACATAGTTGGCAATGGCGGCATTAAAACCGGCAACTGGGTAGAGCTGGCGGGCATAGGAGACGATTACAGCGGCCTTGTTATTGTATCAGCAGTTACCCACACTATTTCAAAAGGAAGCTGGAAAACGGCGCTAAAGCTTGGTCTGGACGATTCCCAGGCGCATGAGAAGGCAAATTTCTCCTCCCCGCCCGCCGGCGGGCAGCTGCCCGCTAAAAATGGCCTGCAGCGCGCCACTGTAACAAAACTTGAAAAAGACCCCGCCAACGAGTACCGCATTCAAATAGAAACGCAGCCTGATACAGATGAGGGCAACGACAAAATATGGGCACGAATTGCCAGTAATTATGCCACCGCATCAGCAGGCAGCTTTATTATGCCAGAACTTAACGATGAGGTGGTAATAGGCTTTTTAGAAAACGACCCAAGATACCCCATTGTAATAGGCTCGCTGTACAGCAGTACAAATGCGGCACCGGCAGAAGTTAAAGACACTAACTTTATTAAGCTTTTTTGCAGTAAAAACAAACTGAAGCTAACTTTTGACGATGAAAAAAAAATAATAACCGTTGAAACACCCGGCAACAACAAAATTGTTTTAAACGATGATGAAAAAACAATTACAATAACCGATGAACACAATAACAGCATAACAATGGCCGAAGCGGGCATTACACTTGACAGTAAAAAAGATATTAACTTAAAAGCTCAAGGCAATATAAGCTTAACTTCAACAAGCGGTAACGTATCGTTAGAAGCATCGGCAGGTAATGTTAGTGTTAAAGGCAATAACATCAGCGAAACCGCAAATATTGAATATAAGGCCAGCGGCAATGCATCGGCCCAGGTTACATCATCGGGCACAACAACGATAAAAGGCTCAATTGTATTAATAAATTAATAATGGGTACACCAGCAGCAAGAGTAACAGATATGCACACCTGCCCTATGGTAACACCAGGTTTAGTGCCGGTACCACACGTTGGTGGCCCGGTTGTTGGGCCTGGCGCACCAACGGTATTAATAGGCAAGATGCCCGCAGCAGTTGTTGGCGATATGGCAATATGTGTAGGGCCGCCGGACTCGCTGGTAAAGGGGTCGGCAACGGTGCTTATTTGCGGCAAACCTGCGGTAAGGATTACTGATACTACCGCCCACGGGGGCATGATATTGGTTGGCTGCCCCACTGTTTTAATAGGAGGTTAAAGTATGCAAAATGTAAATAATTCATTTTTAGGTACAGGCTGGGCATTTCCGCCCGCATTTGATAATCATTTTTGGGGAGCGCTAATGGTATCCGATGCGGAAGATATTAAGCAAAGCATATTAATTATCCTTAACACCACACCGGGCGAAAGGCTAATGCAACCCGAATTTGGCTGTAACCTAAAAAGTATGGTTTTTGAAATTATGAACGATAGTTTTATCAACGACTTTCAAAGCATGGTAAAGCAATCACTATTACGTTTTGAACCAAGAATTAACTTTACCAGCGCTGAAATAATAAAGCACGAAGCAGAAGAAGGGGTACTATATATAAGCATAAATTATACCATCATTATTACAAATACCCGGCATAATATTGTTTACCCCTTTTATTTTACTGAAGGCACTAATATTTAATTAATATGCAGGATGTATTATGAATAATTTTTTATGGCTAAATCCTACAGATGGCATCAGCCAGGATGAAAGGTTGATAAATAACCTTTTACCCGAAAACATAAAGATAGACGAAAAAACAAACAACGAAATAATCTCCTTTATAACCGGCTTTTCCCGTTTGTTAACCTACTATAATTTTAACGATAAAGCAGATGGAGATTGGTATAATTTTTTAATAACCGACATTTCTGTATTTTTAATACTGCTATCCTCTTTTTACCCGGTTGAGAAAAAAAAGATTGACGAAGCTTTATTTACCCTTACTGAAAGCCGGGATATACATACAACACAGCAGCAGCTTCACAAATATTGCGATGCCATTATTGAATTTGCTGAAAAAATCGCCGTTTTTTACAAGCTATACTATCAGCTTCAAAAAAAACTACCTTCAACCGGCCTTGGCGAAAACATACAGGCTGATGATACCATTTTTTATAAAAACCAGAACAGCTTAAAAAACACATTAATTACTGAACTTGAAAACGCTGAAAGAAAATTACATAAAAAAATAAAAGAAGTAATAACAAACAAAAACGAGCTTGCTACAACCAATAATATTGAAGGGCTAAAAAATAAACGGGATAATATTGAAAAAAGCCTGCAGGAAATTTTTAATATCTATAACAGCATACAAAGTTTTGCAATTATTAGTTTAAAAAATATTGCACCGCCTGCAGGCAACAACATGCCGCATATTGCCATGTTAAAAACCTTTGTGCATTTATATAGCTACCTGCAGCAGCAAATTAATGGTTTGCCAAAAAAACATCTAAACTTTTACTACAATCAATTTCTAAACATAAAAGCGGCGCCCGCAGTACCAGATAAAGTACACATTTTTTTTAACCCGGCAATAACAGGGCAACAGGTTTTGATTGATAAAGGGGAAATACTGATTGCTGAAGATGCTGGCAATAATGGCAAACCAGTAAAATATAAAACCACCGGGGGCTTAGTGGTAACCAACGCAAAAATTGAAAAAATACATACCCTTTTTATAAGCAATTATACAGGTGCGCCCCATTTAAAAACAGATGAACAATCGCTGGCTATTATTAATACAGAGGTGTTTAAAGCTACCCACCCCGTTGTAAACCCGGATGACTTTTCATCGCCATATACTACCCCGGCACCCTGGCCTGCTTTAGGGCAAGAACAACTTGTGAAAGAAAAGGCCAAAATAAATATGCGGCATGCCGACATAGGGTTTGCTTTAAGCTCCCCCTTGTTTTACCAACCGGAAGGCAACCGGTCGTTCAACGTAATCTTTCATCTTTCAGTACAGTCTCTTGATATACTAAATAAATACATTACCAGTTTTGAAAAAGCACATAAAAAAAGCAGAAGCTATACTATACACGAGCTGTTGCACGACTCATTTTTATTAAAATATACCACCCCCGATGGATGGCAACCTGTTTTAAATAGCACAATAAAACTTTCCACTAATGAACAAGGCTTGTGTTTTAGTTTTGTGTTGTTAAGCAACAACAAGCCATTTAGCATATACACCCCAAAAATACACGGCGGTAATTTTAACCCTGGCTGGCCATTGTTGATGTTTTTTGAAAATAAAAACACTCCGTATACCGCTTTTACTTTTTTAAGTAACCTTGCTGTTGAACGGATAACTGTAAAGGTGGTAACCGAGGGCCAGTCTGCGTTTCATTTACAAAATAACACCGGCGTTCTCAGCACGGCCTCTCCTTTTCAACCGTTTGGGCCACAGCCAGTAATTTCATCATACTTACAAATTAAAAACAGTAACATATTTAACAGGTTTACTAATAATTTTACCCTGCACATAAAATGGCTAAACCTGCCCCAGCTACCCAATGGTTTTGATGAATATTATGCAGCCTATAACGCCAAAATAAGTAATGACAGTTTTAAAATCACTGTCAGTAATGTTGCTAACGGCATACATGCTAAAACAACCAATAATAATGCAGCATTTAACTTGTTCAACACTTTTACAAATAACAGCAATCAGTTAAACAATACAACCGTAATTAAAAATGTACCGGCAAATACACTTGGCTTCACTAACAACATGCAGCTAAACCAGCAGGAAGACAATGGTTTTGCGGGCAATAACAATGGCGCTGTACAGCTTACACTTGTTGCCCCGGCGGATGCTTTTGCACACAGCCTGTACACAACACTACTACCACAGGTACTTTTGCATAATTCAAAAACAAAGGTTAGAAAACATTTGCCTGTACCGCCCCCCCCGTATACACCTGTAATACAAAATATTACGTGTGATTATACCCTTGAGCATACCGAAACCCTATCCAACTGGGCAGGCAACGTTAATGCTGGCAATCATTTTACTTTTTACCACCTTTATCCATTTGGTTTTAAACAGGCTTATCCTGTTGCTGCCAGTAACGGCGTTTTAATTTTGCCTGCCCCATCGGCCAATGGCAGCCTTATGATAGGCCTTAAAAACGTTAAAGCAAACGAAGAGCTTACTTTGCTTTTTCAATTAGGCAAAAGCAAGCCAAGCAGCAGTGCATACAACCCGGAAGAAATTACCTGGAGTTATCTTCAAAACAATAACTGGACTTTGTTTAACAAAGAGCATATACTATCCGACTCAACCAACCATTTGATTAAAACCGGCATTGTAAAACTTAGGCTGCCACCAACTGCCCAGCAGAAAGACACCTCAACCATTGTTGACCCAGATTGCTTTTGGATACGTGCATCATTACAAAAACCATCTAAACTAAACTCCTGTATTTTAGGCATTTTTACACACGCTGTTGAAGCTGAACGGTTGTTAACCAAAACCGAAACGGCTACTTCAAGGCAATTGCTGCTGCCACCCGGCTCAATAAAACGTTTTGAAAAAAAAATTGGTGGTATACAAAAAATTTGGCAGCCGTTTCAATCATACAACGGTAAGGCGGAAGAAACAACCAACCACTATTATTTAAGGGTAAGCGAAAGGCTGTACCATAGAAACAGGGCGCAAACAGCATTGGATGTAGCAGAGATATTACTCGAAAAGTTTCCTGATATTTATTTAGTTAAAACAGTTACGCGGGGCAAAGGCCCTTATACCGGCCCCTACCCTGCTGACATTACGCTGGTGCTTTTTCCAAAACTTTCAGAAACAGAGCGGGCAACTACCGAAGAGCCTTCCATACCCCTTGCCATATTGTGTGAAGTGGAGGAGTATATGAAAAAAATGTTCCCTGCTTTTGTAACTATACAAGTTAAAAACCCCGTGTACGAAAGAGTAAAAATTTCCTGCGAAATTACCTTTAACGAGAATGACCCGGCAAACGAGGGCTTGTTTGAAAAAAGGCTTAATACAGATATTCAAAAATACATCTGTCCCTGGATGTTTGATG
>CAZRDD010000221.1:0-8170 GCA_964598675.1 uncultured Parafilimonas sp. | reverse complement strand
ATCCCAACCGGTACCGGGTTGCAAACGGTATGCATGGGAGTAGTTGGTTATTTTGTTATCGCCTTTGGTCAAGTTTACCAGGCACTCCCGTATTTCTTCTTTGGTGGTGCCAGGTGCTATGCCAATAAAAGTGTAGGGAAAATCGCCCCCGTGGTTATTTAATTGTGGCGGAAAATAGTACGCTTCTGGCTTGCCTTTTTGGCCTATCAGCGCTGCTTTTTCATCGTTATGGTGTACGTGGTGCGGCAAAGGCCCCATGTTATCAAAAAACTTGCTGTACATGGGCCAGCTTCCATATTCATTCCAAAGGCGGTCGCCTATCAGCTCGCCCTTTAGTTCGTCCACCGCATCCTTCAACAAAAAATGAAAGTCTTTATCACCATCATTCATTACCACCATGCTCAACCCTTCGTTTTCGCCGGTTAAAGGGCCGTTTTTTGCCGGTGTGGTGGATGAAAGCCAGCGCTCATCAATGCCACCGCGCTGGCCGCCCAGCACATAATAATCATCCGGGTGAAGTTTTATCCTTCTGCCCGGCACACAAAATGACCTTGGCACCCATGTGGGGGCCAACCGTAAAATGCCTTTACCCTGTTCAAGTGCTTTGGCAGCCAAACTTTGATTTTCCATTGGTCTTAATCGCTTTCGTTAGATGTTATAAAATGTTGTATGTCTGTTTTATCAGTCAAAATAGTAAATGCCAGGTCGTAACTGCGGTGTTCGCCGGGCTCAATAAAAATAAGCTGGCCTGTTTGCCGGGCGTATGCCTGCCCAACAGGTGGGTTGGTACCTGGCTCCAGCCCTGTTACATACTCGCCTTTGCCCCAGTGGTGCCAGTTGGTAAACCAGGGCAGTTGTTTTTTGGCAAACGTTAAAGCCACCGCAAACCCAATGTTTGCATTGTACAACCCGCAGGTACACACGCCTTGTGCGTCAGCCTCAATATCCACATAAACAGCATCTTCACCGGCAGCGTTATGTATATCAAGCGGGGGAGGGCATTTGCGAAAATTGCTGCTGGTATTAAAAGTTCTTTTACTCACTTCATCACGCGGCTGCCAGTTGCCTTTCCAAATAATATCTGTACCCTCATCCACCAGGGGCCAGCCAAAATTGCAATGATACAGTAGCATGTGTGGTGCCGCAGTATTGCCACGGTTAATTACTTCATCGTGTATCCGTATTTCAGGTTTGCCTATGGTTGCCGAAATGGTTCTTACCAGTTCCAGCGAGGGGCCAAAAATTTGGGCCTGTTTAATACTGCCGGTAATGCTCATTTCAAGTACGCTTCTTGCAGGGTCTGGCTGTTGTATGCTGATAATCTCTGCCGGTATATTGCTCACCAGGCCATGCAGGCCCCGTTTGCCGTACTCATCTTCCTCTGGCCCGCCAATATGCGACAGGCCGCAGGTGGTAACCAGCCCGCCGCCAAACGTACGCAGCCAGTCAATACCACTGTGCGAGAATGGTTGTGGCGGCACAACACCTGGATTGTTAAGCCATGCAAGGTTGTACTGGTTAAACCATGCATCAGCAATATCCATCGCACGGTCAATTACCACTTTAAACCGCAGGCCCGTACCTGTGTTTATCCAGGCAATACGTGTACCCCGCCCGGTGCCGTTATCCAGTACGGAGGTTTCAATACCGCCAACCTGTGCGGCATTGGTTATTTTGTTGTGCCATGGGTGGTTTACCACTATTTAATCCTCCGGCTTTTGTTAAGTTATTTGCTGCTGAATTTTAAATGATTCAATCAGCAACGTTCAACACCCTGCTTTAAAAACAAACACGTGTATGGTTGCTTTAAACTTGATATTGAACGTTGACTGGTTATAGTGGTAAGTGGTCTCTTTTTTAAAGAGAGCGCTTATTTTTTTGTGAATATGGTATCCTGCGCGTTGCCGCCTGCTTTTAGGTAGGCCAGTAAATCCCTTAGCTCTTCAGGGTTTAACCTGTTTATCATACCTGGCAGCATGGGCGAAATTTCGGACACCCTTGTGTGTACAACGTCTTTTTTAGCAATCTCCCTGGTAACCAGTGGGGCAAAAGGATTTTGAGAAATAACGTATTTGTCGTTATCCTGCGTAATCATTCTGCCTACCACCGAGCCGCCTTCTTTAAGATAGAAAACGGTAGCGCCGTACTGGTCGGAGATGGTTTTACTTGGCTCAATAATAGCCTGCAGCATATCCTTATAGGAGAAGCGGCTGCCCAGTTGTGTAAGGTCTGGCCCGGCTACCCCGCCTTCGCCCTTCATGGTATGGCATGCTATACAAAGCGATGCGGCAAACATGGCTTTGCCACGTTCAAAATCGCGGTGCGTTATACCACTGTCGGCCACTTTAACGGCTTCGTCAAGTTCCCAGTCGCGGCCAGGCCCTTTGGGCTGCAGGGCCCCTTTAGCAAGGTCGGTACCGGAAAGTGATACAATTGAATCGCCGGAAAGGTTATTGTAAAAAGCAAATTGGTCCTTAGGTACATTGGCCAGCGCCGCTTTGCGGGCACCATCAATAAAGCCTACAAAACTATGCCCGCCCCTAAAGCTGAACGCATGGTAAAACCATTTAAAATAGGTATTGCGCAGCTCGGGTGTCCAGCCGGTTTTAACCTGGCTTAATGCGGTGGCGTAAAATGTTTGTTGCCCCGGCGGGATTTTTGCCAGCATACCGGCAATATCCATACCGTACTGCGGGTTACGCATAATAAGGTCGGACGAGTTGGTTAACTGCTGCTGGCCACTGCTGTTGTCATCTTTCGCTGCTTCCAGTATGGCCATGGTTTTTTCAACAACCTGTGGTGCATCCAAATTGGCTAACACCTTAATCAGTTCGCGGTTTAACTCATTGCCGCCTTTGCTGGGGTATTGTGGGTTTAAATAGGCAATTACTGCTGTTTTTGCTGCCGCATCCGGCTGGCCCATACGGGAAATAGTCAACTCAAACGCGCGCACCAGGTCCACCTGCTGCGATTCTGACAACTGTGCATAATTAATGGTTTCCAGCGCTGCAAGCAGTTTGCTTTCGTCTTTTTTGTCGCCTTTACGGGCAAGGGCAATAATGGCTTGTGTAGCAGTTACTGCATCTTTTTCGGCAAGGGCTTTTTGCTGCCACTCGCTTACCGGCTGGTGTTCAACGGCTATGCGGGCAGCGTAACGTATAAAGCGGTCGCTGTTTTTTAAGTAAGGCCAGGCAAAATCAACGGCACCAGCTTTTGGTGCGGTATGGTATTCTTCCAGTTGCCTGCGTATTTTTTGTTCATCGGTAAGCGCGGGCGCTGCCAATGGTTCTGTATTCTGTTTGTTGTCTTCGTAGTATACACGGTACAGGTCAGACTCAAGCCTGCGGCCGCCTGTAAGAAAATACAGTGCGCCATCCGGGCCAACCACGCCATCAGTTAATGGTAATGGGGAGCCAGATACAAACTCCTCGCCTTTGGCATCGTAAGAGGCACCTTTGGGCTGTAAGTGAATGGAGTAGATAATGCCAAAACTCCAGTCGAAGATGAATACCGACCTGCGGTAAGTTTCGGGAAACCTTGTATTGCCGCCATACACCACATTGGTAGGGGAGCCCTGGCCAATATTCAACACCGGCGGTAAGTTATCCGGCAAAACGGGCGACCATTTGTCGTCCCCCGGGCGCCAGCCAAACTCCGCGCCACTGGTAACATGGCAAACACGTATAGGGCGGTACCAGGGCAGGCCAAAATCCCACTCCATATCCGAATCGAAAGTAAACAGGTCGCCAGCATCGTTAAATGCCATATCAAATGGGTTGCGGAAACCAGAGGCCATCAGCTCCCACTTATTGCCAAGCGAATCAATATGGGCTATCCATCCACCATGCCAGTTAACTGTATTATCGTGGCCGTTCGGGTCTTTAATAAGTGGCAGCAGGTTATCAATTTTACCATCAGGAAAATTCCTGTAGCTATCCATTTGTGGAATTTTGGTAAAGTTGCCTGCAATTACGTACAGCGATTTTTTGTCTGGCGCAAGCACAATACTGTGCGGGCCATGTTCGCCTTCGCCGTCTAATTTTTTTATAAGGGTTATTTTATCAAATTCATCATCGCCATTCAGGTCCTGTAAACGGTAAAGGCCGCTGCCTTTGTTAAATTCGGAATCGCTGTTATGGTTTATCATTACATACAGGCTGTTAAAAGCCCATAGCAAGCCATGTGCATAGCCTATGCTCACTTTCTTTTTTGAGGTATCTGCTTTACCGCCTTCCTCCATAGGTATATTCAGCCGTTCAATACTAACCTTGGTTACAGTATCACCAACGGCAGGCACCTTCATACGGTAAATGGCCCCGTACTGGTCGGAGGCAATAATGCGGCCTTTATCATCAAACGTCATAGATACCCATGAGCCTTCCCCATTTTCCGATGGGCCATACAGGTGGTCTGCATGAAAACCGGCAGGCAGCTTCAAGTTGGCTATTTTGGGGTCTTTTGAAACATTGGCATCCTGTGCTGCGTTGTTTGCACTGTTGCACGATAAAAATGCTGCTGCACAAACAATTACAGCAAGCAGCAACTGCGGGCTTTTGACATTAAAACTGGCTGGAAAAAATTTCCTGTTCATAGCGTTAATATTGTTTTTAGTTTGGTAACGAAGACACTGTATGCTTATACACCAGGCAAAAGCGCAGCGCCAGGGCAGAAGAATGGCGCAAAGTATATTAGCACAAACAGGCAAGCATTCGTTAACCGCGCCTAAATATAGCGTTACTATACTGTCGGGCCGTCCTGAACTATCCTGCCCGGCCAGCCGTTTCGGTAGAATGGCACTGCTGTATGGCAAAAGCAGTAATGCTTTTTGCTTTATGTGAAAGTAACATTCATGTTAGCGCGAAATACTGTGCAGATGTTAAGTATTTATTATGTGAAAATTATTTACAGCAGATAACGGCAAAGGAACCTGTTTAGGCAAACGGCCATATTGTGCGTTTAACCCGGCAGTGAAAATTAAACGGGTAAAAAAGGTGTTGATGGTATTACCCGTTTAGCTTAAAAGTATCCTTTACCCTTATGCCTTTTTCGGTTTGCTGCAGGGTGCAGCACTCGTTAACAGGGTCGTGTTCAAAGTATAAAATGTAGTTGTTGCCAACCGCCTCCTGCAGAAAAGCTTTTTTCTCGTGCAGTGTAGTTAGCGGAAACATATCGTACGCCATTACATACGGCAGTGGTATATGCCCCGTGCTTGGCAACAGGTCTGCCATGTACACCATTGTTTTATCGCCATCGGTTATTTGTGGCAGCATCATCATTTCGGTATGGCCGTTTACAAACCTAAGCGATATGTTTTTACTAAACGCCGCAGTACCTAAAATGCCTGTGGTTTCAACACCTGCTTGCGGGGGTTCAATAAACTGCAACTGGCCGCTTTGCTGTATGGGTAAAATGTTTTCTTTTAAAAACGAAGCTTTCTCGCGGTCGTTGGGTTGTACGGCCCATTGCCAGTGCCGTTTATTGCTCCAGTAAACAGCGTTTTTAAAAGCTGGCACCAATGCATCGCCCTGCCGCTCAATACTGCCGCCACAATGGTCAAAATGCAGGTGGGTTAAAATAACATCGGTAATATCATTTTTATGAAAGCCTTTTTCGGCCAGCGACTTCTCCAGAGTGTCGTTGCCATGCAAATAATAATGGCCAAAAAACTTTGCATCCTGCTTATTACCAATGCCTGTATCAATTAAAATAAGTTTATCGCCATCCTCAATCAGCAACAGCCGCATGGCCCATGTACACAGATTGTTTTCATCAGCCGGGTTAAGCTTGTTCCACATCGTTTTTGGCACTACACCAAACATGGCCCCGCCATCTAATTTAAAAAGCTTTGTGTTTATAGTATGCAGTTTCATTACTTCAGTATTTAAACAAGGCTGGCTGTTAAGCGGCAGTAACTTTATAGGATAAGTTTGTGCCGGTATCGCTTTTCCTTCTTCTTACAAACATCAGCAAAATAAACCCAATAATAAAATAGGTCATAAGTGCCAGTACCGAGTTGCGCATGCCCCCCGTTACCTCCGCAACATAGCCAAAGGAGAGTGTGCCTATAACAGTGCCAATTTTATCGCATACATCGTAAAAGCTAAAATATGAGGCGGTATCATGCGTTTCGGGCAGCAGCTTTGAATAAGTAGACCGCGACATGGATTGTATGCCCCCCATTACCATGCCAACCCCAAAGGCCAGTATAAAAAACTGTGTGGCAGTAGTGGTGTAATAGGCGCCTATGCAATTGCCAATCCAGCATATTACAAGCACAGCCAGGGCAAAAACATTATTGGTTGCTTTGGAAATAAGGGAGAAAAGATACGCCCCTGCAATGGCCACCAACTGAATAATGAGGATGGTTAAAATAAGCTGGGTTGATTCCATTTTTATTTCATCTGCGGCAAAATAGGTGGCCATATACATTACCGTTTGCACACCCATATTATAAAAAAAGAAGCTTCTTAAAAACCGTTTCAGCATGGGGTAATGCTGTAACTGGTTCCATACTTTTTTAAGCTCGTAAAAACCGTTGGTGATGATGTTGTGTTCCGGCCGCTGGTCCGATACTTTAGAGGCTGGCAGCCGCCTGAAAGTAATTTGCGCAAAGCCCGCCCACCATACGCCTACCGTTATAAAGGAGATACGCATTGGCCATCGTCCTAATTGCCACCCTAATTTCTCATTCAAAATAATGAATGCCATGCACAATATCATAAGTATTACGCTGCCAATATAGCCCAGGGCAAAGCCCTTGGCACTAACACGGTCCTGGTCTTCCTCTGCAGCTATTTCGGGCAGATAGGCATTGTAAAAAACAATACTGCCGCAGTAACCAATGGAGGATATGACTGACAATAATAGCCCGAACAGTACATTGCGCTCATCGAAAAATAGCATGGACACACAGGCTGTTGAGCCCAGGTAGCAAAAAAACTTCATAAATGCTTTTTTATTGCCCTTGTAGTCTGCTATGGACGACAATACCGGTGATAGAATGGCAATGATTAGAAACGAAAGCGATATTGCGTAAGAAGCCAAGGCTGTACGGTTAAATGTACGCCCAAATAGCTCAATATTTGGATGGGCGACTAATGTATAATAAGCTGGAAAAATGGTTGAGGTTATTACCAGGCTATAAGTGCTGTTGGCCCAATCGTACATAGCCCAGCCGTTAATTACTTTCTTAGGTGCGGTTTGCATTAAAGATGATTAAGAACGAAAAATTAGTAATAAAAATGAAAAGTCCCGTAAGAATGTTTTTACGGGACTTTTTTAACGATGTATAAACCGGCTGTTATATAACTTTTGCAAATATCAACGCCAGCATAGTTACACCCAGTATAATGCGGTACCAGCCAAACAGCTTAAAGCCATGTTTTTGCAGGTAGCCAATAAAGAATTTTACCGCTATAAGCGCCACGATAAACGATACAACGGCACCTATGCCCAGGGTGGCCATATTGTCTTTTGAAATTACATCGTGATGGTCCTTATAAACATCCCAAAAGCTTTTTACAGAGGCTGCAAACATAGTAGGCACCGCCAGGAAAAATGAAAACTCAGCGGCCAGGTTGCGCGTGAGTTTCTGGCTCATACCACCTATAATGGTTGCGGCACTTCTGCTTAAACCAGGCAGCAGTATTGACAATACCTGGAAACAACCAATAATAAATGCTTTGGGGTATGATATTTTTTCTTCTTCGTTAACGGTATTGTTGGTAAAAAGCTTGTCAATAAACAGCAACACAATACCGCCGCCAAGCATTACACAGGCAATAAAAGTGAGGTTGCCCAGCGATGCATCAATATGTTTTTTAAGCAAAGCACCAAATACCAGTGCCGGTATAACTGCTACAATGAGTTTTATGTAAAAGCTGATTTCTTTAAAATTGATGAACCTTTTCCAGTAAATAACCACTACGGAGAGGATGGCAGCAAGCTGTATTACCACCTCGAACATATCGGCAAAAGGAGAATCTGCCACACCCAGAAACGGGTTGGCAAACTTCATGTGCGCTGTGCTGGAAATGGGTAAAAACTCGGTAATGCCTTCAATAATTGCCAGAATAATGGATTGGATAATGCTCATGCTGTTGCCTGGTTTTGGTTATTATCTGTTAATAAATACGCCGTTGCAATGTTAAGATATTTACCCGTTTAAACA
>CAZRDD010000220.1:0-8206 GCA_964598675.1 uncultured Parafilimonas sp. | reverse complement strand
CGCCCGATGCGCATGGCTACTGCTCCTTAGGCACCTCCGTTGATATTGCGCGCGCTGCTTTTGATGTGGCCACCCATGTTATTGCGCAGGTTAACCCGCGCATGCCCCGCACCCACGGCGAAGGCTTTATACACATTAGCAAAATACACAGCATGGTTTGGCACGAGGCCGAACTGCCCGAGCTTGACTACTCCGTTGGCACCACCCCGGTGGTGGAGCAAATTGGGCATAACATCGCCTCGCTTATTGAGGATGGCTCTACCCTGCAGTTAGGCATTGGCGGCATACCCGACCAGGTATTGAAAAATTTAGGCAACCATAAAAATTTAGGCATACACACCGAAATGATGTCCGACGGGGTAATACCGCTGATAGAATCGGGCGTGGTGAACAACAGCCTTAAAAAGCTTAACCGTGGCCGCACCGTAACAGGCTTTATGGCGGGCACCCGCCGCCTGTACGACTTTGTTGACGATAACCCTGCCATACGTGTAATGGAGATAAGCTACGTAAACGATACCAGTATTATACGCCAAAACCCCAAAGTGGTGGCCGTTAACAGCGCTATTGAAATTGACCTTACCGGGCAGGTATGTGCCGATTCCATTGGCACATACCAATACTCGGGCATTGGCGGCCAAATGGACTTTATACGCGGCGCCGGCCTAAGCGAGGATGGTAAACCCATTATAGCTATGCCATCGGTAACCAACAAAGGCATATCGCGCATAGTGCCCTTTTTAAAAGAAGGCGCCGGTGTGGTTACCACCCGCGGCCACGTACACTGGGTTGTTACCGAATACGGCATTGTAAATCTGTACGGCAAAAACCTTAAACAACGCGCCAAAGCATTGATAAGCATTGCCCACCCCAATCACCGCGAAGCGCTTGATATGGCGTACCACGCGAGGTTTAAATAGTTTACGGGGGTATTAGTCCATGGTCGATGGTCCATTGTCCATGGTAAAGACAAGCGGAGAATGTCCATAGTCCATGGTCGATAGTCCATAGTAAATACAAGCGGAGAAAGACCATGAAAAAGCCCATAGTGAAGAATAACAATTACTATTCACTATGGGCTTACACATAAGGGCTGCACCCATGAACCTACAAACACTATGGCCTTCTCCCCAGGCTGTTCCCCATGGACCATGGACCATCGACTATGGACCAATTTTCAAAACCCATAGAGCGTTGCCTCCCCCACCGGCCACACAAAGCGTACTTTATCCTTGCCTTTGGCACCAAGCCTTTTGTAAAAGCGTATGCCATCATCGTTAAACTGCGGGGTTTGCCATTCAATGGCTGTACAGCCTTTTTGCTGGGCTACGGCCATAAGCCGGTGCATAATATCGCGCCCTATGCCAAAACCACGGTAAGGGGGCAGCAGGTACAGGCAGTCCATAAACAGCAGGTAGCCAGCATCCCAGGTGGTAAACTCAAACACGTACGATGTGTAGCCCACCACGGTGCCATCCACCTCTACCACCCAGCAAAAAAGCACGGGCTGTTCGGCAAAAAGGGCTGCTTCCAGGCGGGGCAACTTGCCATGGCCGTTATAGTCGGTACGCTCATAATCAGCATGGGCTTTGCATAATTCAATCAGCACGGGCAGGTCTTTCTTCTCACAGTTTCTTATGGTATAGGTCGTCATACGGGTAAAATTTCCTGTTGTAAAAATTGTATAAACCGGCTAAAATAAGCGGGCTGGTGTTTGCTTTTAAGCACAGCGGCATAATGGGTGCGCCTAAGGCCGCTTTTACCTATTTTAACGGCCTGCAACTGCCCATCCTTAAGGTAAGGCAGGGCGGCCCAAAGGGCCATTACCATAATGCCCATATCGGCCTTCACCATTTCTATGGAGGCTTCGGTAAGCGGCAATACCGTTAGTTTGGCGGGCGTAACACCGGCGGGCAACAGCAAATACTGGTAAACGGTAACTGTTTGAAGCGGCAGGGAGTGTATAATAAGGTTTTGACTGGCAAAATCGTTTGCTGCAACATATTTCTTACCCGCCCACGGGTGCAGGGCAGGCACCACGGCCACCATTTCATCTTTAAACAGCGGGGTATACACAATGTTATCATCCTTGGCAGGGTCGCTGGTAATGGCAAGGTCAAGCTGGTTGGTAAGCAGTTTTTGCAGCGGGTAATGGGTAGCCTCCATAACAATTTGCAGGGCCACATTGGGGTAAACCAGGTGAAACTTCTTCATTAACGCGGGCAGCCAGTGGTAGCTGGTGTAACACTCAGTACTTATTTTTATTTCGCCCGTTTCGCCAAACAGCATTTTTTTAATATCCTCTTCGGCGGCATCAAGGGTGGCAAGCACCTCCTTAGCTGTTTGGTACAGCTTTTCCCCTGCTTTGGTAAGCACCATTTTTTTGTTAATGCGGTAAAACAGTTGTGTGCCAAGCTGGTACTCGGCCTCGCGCAACTGGTGGCTTAAAGCGCTTTGGGTAAGGTGCAGCTTATCAATGGCTTTGGTTATGCTGCCTTCTTCGGCAATGGCTTTAATAAGTTTAAGTTGTCGTATCTCCATGCCGCACAAATTTATACAAATAAGCAGTGTTACTGTGTATGAGCATTTTGCATACATACCATGCAGTATTTGAGTTGCTGAACGCCGCGCCCGCCAATAGTTTTGCGGTATTGATAACACATAAAAACAACCTGCCATGAACGCACAAACAGACTTTTACAAAAACAAACTGGCCTACGAAATGGACCCCAGCGACCTGTACGATGCACTGAACAACGGCGAAAACATTATACCCGTTGATGCCCGCCAACCGCATGGCTTTGAGGCAGAACATATACCCGGTGCCATAAACCTGCCACACCGTACCATTGCGGTAAGCAGCACCGCCCACTTAGACAAAAATGCCCTGTACGTTACTTATTGCGATGGCATTGGCTGCAACGCCAGCACCAAAGGCGCTTTACACCTTGCTGCCCTGGGCTTTAACGTAAAGGAATTGATAGGCGGCATTGAATGGTGGAAGTTTGATGGCTACGCTACCGAGGGCACAAACGCCGCTGCCAGTGGCCTTAAAGTGCGTTGTGCTTGTTGAGGGGAGTGTGGGGGAAGAATGTCCATGGTTAAGACAGGCGGAAAAAAGCGCCTAAAAAAGCCCATAGTGAAAAATACCCCGTATTATTCACTATGGGCTTATACATTAAGGCAGCAACCATGGATCAAAAAATACTATGGCCTTCTCCCCCAGGCTGTTCACCATGGACTATCGACCATGGACCATGGACTAAACGCTACTTCTTCAGCCCCGCATAATTAAGCACAATCTGGCAGAACGATTTAACGCCTACATCAAAGCCGCTTTCGTCAATATAAAAGTCGGCGGTATGGTGCGGGGGTGCGGTTTTAGGGTCGCCGCCTTTGGGCATGCCGCCTAAAAAGTAAAAGAACGAGGGCGCTTTGGTGCTGTAGAACGAGAAATCTTCGGCACCGGTAACCCAATGGTCGGTTTGCACATGCTCCTTACCGGCAGCGGCCTGCAGGGCGGGCAGTACGGTGGTAACCAGGGCACTGTCGTTATAGGTAACCAGCGTTTTGTTTTCAATAACCACCTCGGCGGTGGCGCCGGCGCTGGCGGCAATGTTTTCGGCAGTGCGTTTTATGCGGGCGTAAATATCCTGCTGCATCTTACTGTCTAAAGTGCGTATGGTGCCGTGCATAATACATTGTTCGGGTATAATATTGCTTCTCACACCGGCATTAATGGTGCCTACAGTAATAACGGCGGGGGCAATAGTAAGGTCTTCCTGGCGGCTTACAATGGTTTGCAGGCCTTCAATAATTTGGGCCGAAACGGCAATGGGGTCAATACCGGCCCAGGGCTGCGAGCCGTGGCTGCCTTTGCCTTTTACGGTAATGCTAAACCAGTCGCTGGAGGCCATTACGGAGCCTTGTTTGTAGTGTATGGTGCCGGTTTCAAGGGCGCTTTCAATGTGCAGGCCAAAAACGGCTTCCACCTTGGGGTTATCCAAAGCACCCTCTTTAATCATCAGCGGCGCACCACCTTCCTCAGCATCTGGCGGGCCTTCTTCCGCTGGCTGAAACAAAAACACCACCGTGCCGGGTACTTCTTTTTTCATTTTACTAAGTACGGTGGCAGCGCCCATCAGCATAGCCACATGGCTGTCGTGCCCACAGGCGTGCATAACGCCCACTGTTTGGTGGCTAAAGGTATCCGTAACCTTCGATGCAAAAGGCACACTCACCCGCTCAGTAACGGGCAGCGCATCCATATCGGCACGCAGGGCTATTACCGGCCCCGGCTTACCGCCTTTTAAAATACCCACCACGCCGGTTTTGGCCACGGGGTACTTCACCTCCAGGCCCAAGCTTTTTAAATACTCGGCCACCAGTGCACCGGTTTTGTACTCGCGGTTGCTCAGCTCCGGGTTCTGGTGAAAATGCCTGCGCCACTCCACCACCTTTGGCATTACCTCCTGTACGTTTTTGTTAATGTCGGCCGTGTAGTTTTGGGCCGCCGCCGCCATGGGCAGCAGTACCGGCAGCAGGGCCATACGCCTGCGCAGCAGTGTAAAGCACTGCTTTAAAAATGTGTTTCTTCTCATGTGCTGTATATTGTTTGTTAACATTGCCTTTTTTGCCGGGCATGCTTTGTAAAGCCAAAGTTGGAAGTTACATAAATGATTGATAGTTTGCCACAAATTATACAGCCTGTTATGGAAATTGCACTTAAAGGGTACTGCGGCGTGGTGGCCCGCTACGATGCTGCCAATGTACACCGCCACTACCACGATAATGAATATGGCTTCCCCCTGCAGGGGGATGATGAACTGTTTGCCAGGCTGGTGCTTGAAATTAACCAGGCGGGCCTTAGCTGGGATACCATCCTAAAAAAGAAAGCCCATTTTTTTAACGCCTACGATAATTTTAACATAACCACCGTTGCCAGTTACGGCCCCGAAAAAATTGCCGCCCTGCTGGCCGATGCGGGCATCATCCGTAACCGGTTAAAGGTAAATGCCGCCATAGTGAATGCCCAAAAAATACTGGAACTGCAACAGCAATACGGCAGCTTTAAACAATGGATTGAACACCACCACCCGCTTACCAAAGAGGAATGGGTAAAACTGTTTAAAAAGCATTTTAAATTTACCGGCGGCGAAATTGTAAACGAGTTTTTAATGAGTACCGGTTACCTGCCCGGCGCACACGATACCAACTGCCCCGTATTTAAACAAATAGCGGCATTGAAACCGGCGTGGATGGGGTGAGATAGACGGGGAGTCGGGGAGACGGGAAAAAGACATTTTACTTTACTTCCTTTTCAACGGAGGACCTAAGGTCCAAATTCGAAATAAATTTCAGATTTATTTTATAAAAGATAGTATAGGATGATAAAAATTAATCTTAAGGCAAAAATCAGGCGAAACCATCTTGACACGACTGTCGGAGAATACTTCCGAGACGAAAATTCAGAAATTGTTAGAAAATTGAATTATACTAACAAAAAAGCACTTTTGGGAATTGAAAGAAATGATGGCTTATATACAATAATTGGAGAAGAGCATGTATATTATTCGACAGTTTTGGGTGCTGAAGGTTTTATTGAGCATTTATTCCTTTTAAAAATTTTACACCAAAATGCTTTAAAATTGGGTAAACAGGGGCAATTTGAATTTATACAGGTGAATGAGGACGATTTTATTTGGATGTTAAACGCCTACACAATGAATGCTTTGTGGAACACGCTATTAGCAATAACCTCAGGCTATAAATAGCACTTTGGCTTGCATTGCCAATGCCTGCTTAATTTTTCACAGGGTGTTAAATGATGTATCTCCCCCCGGAGAAAAATATATTGTTCATTGCCCTAAAAGGGCTGCATCTATCAGCGATGGGCAACGCCCATCGGAGAAAAACCCCCCTACCCATTCCCCAGTGCATCTCTTACCAGCTCCTTTTTACCGCGCGATACGGGGATGGTGGTGCCATCATCCAGCAGCAGGTAGCCGCCATCTTCCTTCACCCAGCTTTTAATGTATTTTTTGTTTATCAGGTGGCTTTGGTGGCTGCGGATGAAGCCGTAACCGGCCAGTATTTCTTCAAACTCAAAAATGGGTTTTGATACCAGCAGCTTCTCACCGCCGGTAAGATAAAAGTAACAGTAGTTGTTTAGCGATTCGCAGCGTACTACCTGGCTGGCGGGTACAAAACGGGTTTCTTTAAGCGTGGTCAGGGCTATGCGGTGCCCCTCTTTGTTTTGCTGCTGCAGTAGCTGTATCAGGTTTTCTAACCGCAGGTTTTGCTTTTTTAACTGGCTTTTTTCTGTAGCGCGGGCAACGGCCTGCTGTAACTCGGTGGTGCTTATGGGTTTTAGCAAATAGTCTACCGCCGCAAACTTTACGGCCTGTATACCATACTGGCTGTGGGCGGTGACAAATATTATTTCAAAATTACATTGCGGCAGGCTTTTCAGCAGGTCGAAGCCGTTTTTGCCGGGCATTTGTATATCCAGAAAAACAACATCGGGCTGGTACTGTAAAATAATGTTACGGCCTTCAGTGGCATCCATGGCCGTGGCAACCACCTGCACCTGCGGGCAACAGGCGGCCAGCAGGTGCATAAGGTTATCAACATTATGCTTTTCATCATCAATTAATACCGCCGTTATACTCATAGCAACCAGTTTTTAAAAAGCACCTGTACGGTGGTACCGGTGGTGTTACCGGCGTTTACTGTTAAGGTTATGCTGCGCGGGGCAACCACCTGGTTAAGCAGGGCTATGCGTTGTGCTGTAAGCGTAAGCCCGTAGCCCTGTGCTGGTGTTTGCGGGTGGTAGCCGGGGCCATTGTCGGCAATAATGGCCACCATATTATTGCCCTGCTGTGTAAACTGTATAGTTATAATACCCTGCGCCTGCAGGCCAGCCACGCCGTGCTTTACAGCGTTTTCTACCAACGGCTGTAAAAGCAGCAAAGGTACTTCGGTTTCGTACATATTAATGCCTTCGCCCATGGTTATGCTGTAGGTAAACCCAAACCTAAGGCGCTCCAGCTTAAGGTACACATCCAGCATCTGCACCTCCTGCTGCAGCGCAATAAAGTTTTGCCCGCTGCTGGTAAGGGTGCTGCGCAACAAGGTGCCAAACTGCGCCAGGTAATTGCTGGCATCCTGGGTATTGTTGCTGTTAATAAGCCCCTGTATGCTGCTTAAAGCATTAAAAATAAAATGCGGGTTTAACTGTGCCTGCACGGCCTTTAACTCAAGGCTTAGCCTGCTTAATTTGGCCTGCTGCTGCCGGGCGGCACGCCTTTGCCTAACCAGCCGGTACCACAAAAAACCAGTCCCCGCCAGCAACGCCGCAAGGCCCACCAGCGCAACGGTAAACAGCGTGGTTTGGTACCAGGCTGGTTGTACCACAATGGGGTATTGCAGCACATTGTGGCGCTGCGCGCGGTAACGCACCTGCAGCAGGTAATTGCCATGCGCCAGGTTTTTAAGCCATATAAAACTGTTATCAGCATCGTTGGGCTGCCAGGGGGTAACCACCTGGTTGTTTTTAAGCAACTGGTACTCAATGGCTTCTTTTTTATAAATGCCGGTGGTAAGGTAAAAAACCGCGTTGTTTTCGCCGGGTTGCAGTATAAGCTTTTTGGGCAGGTGGGTTGTGGGGTCCAGTTGGGCGGGCGTATACTCTTTAAGCCAGGCATCAAGGTCGGTGTTGTTAATGGTGGGGTTGTAGGGGTTATAGGTTTGCTTAATAAGCTTAAACAACTGGCCCAGGCTGGCGGCTGTGTAAATATTAAGCAGTTTGGGGGTACTTTGCTGCCAGTACACCAGTGCCGATGCAAAGGCCGTGGTATCTACCTGTTTTTTACGCAGTTGCACCACAATATAATTATCCCAGGTGGTTTTATAGCCGCCCAAATAACCCAGGTGCTTGTTAAAATTGTTTAGCTGAAAGCCATCATCGGTAAAGCTGGTAATGCTGCCCCAAGGTTTTATAACGGTTTTGCCATTAAGCAGCACCTGGTACTGGTATTGGGCCTCATTGCCGGGGTGTATACCGGGGGTGAGGAAGTACACCTCCGCCGAATCGTACGTGTACAGCTTTTGCATGTTTTTTGACAGGTACGAGCGGTAGCTGTACATAGAGCCAGTGTACGACATAGAGAAGGGCGAACCCACCTCATCGGCCCGGGAATAGATG
>CAZRDD010000219.1:0-8237 GCA_964598675.1 uncultured Parafilimonas sp. | reverse complement strand
CTTCCTGGCAGCGTATACGGGCAAAAGTGCCGCCACCGTGGCGTTGGTTAAGGAGAGTAACTCAAACATAAGATCAAACCCTTTCAGCGGTATTGGGCCATTGCCCAACTGGCGTGTTACCTATACGGGGTTAAGCAAAATACCCGCGCTGGCAAGTATTTTCAGCAACATAAGTTTAACGCATGGGTATAACTCAACGTTGAGCATGAACAGCTTTACCAGTGCGCTTAATTACTACGACCCGCTGCACCTTGGCGCACCTGCTTTTGTTGATACTGTTTCGGGTAATTATGTACCCTTCTTCCTGGTGCCCAACATTACCATACAGGAGGCGTTTGAGCCCCTGATAGGTGTAGATGTAACCACTACATCGCAGGCCAGCTTCCGCTTTGAATACAAGAAAAGCAGGCAGTTAAGCCTTAGCCTGGTAAACTACCAGTTGAGCGAGGTACGCAGCACTGGCTGGTCGTTTGGTGCTACCTACCGTAAAAAAGGCGTTAACCTGCCGTTTAAATTACCGTTTACAAAAGGTAAAAAACTTAGTAACGACCTTAACCTGAGCCTCGACCTTTCCATACGCGACGATACACAAAGCAACAGCCAGCTTGACCAGTCGGCCACGTACAGTACCGGCGGGCAAAAGGTTATAACCATACAACCCAATATTGATTATGTAATGAGTAACCGTGTAAGGTTAAAACTTTATTTTGACCAGATTAGGACAATTCCGTATATTTCAACATCTGCGCCAATCACCAACACCAGGGCTGGCATGCAGATAAGTATTTCGCTTGCCCCAAAACAATAACACCAAATAATAACCTTATGAAACAACAAAATGTTTGGCGCACTATTTTAAAACAGGCAGGGTACACTGCTGCGGTATTGGTATTTTGCTGCATAGGCACAGCACTGTTTGCACAACTTAAACCCAACAAAGAAACCGGCAACCAGTTAAAGCTCATTTTTACCAACAAGGTAAGCGGGCAGCCATTGGTACTTGGCAGCACCTATACCAATAGTTTTGGCGAAAACTATACGGTGCAGAAATTCAGGTTTTACATCACGCAGCTTCAGATAGTGGACAGCTCGGATATGAGTGTTCAGTTTTTTCCTGATGATTATTTTTTGGTTGACGCGGGCGATTCGTCCACCAGGACCATCCAAATACCGCTTTCCCTCAAACACATATCCTACCTGTCGTTTGTGCTTGGGGTAGACAGTGCCAACAGCGTAAGCGGCACCCAGGAAGGCGCTTTAGACCCTGCCAATGGTATGTTTTGGACATGGAATACCGGCTACATAACCGCAAAGCTGCAGGGTAAATCTCCCAGCGCCCAAGCCCCCGGCAACGCCTTTACTTTTGATGCTGGCGGGTTTAAAACCGGCGAAAACGTTGCCCGAAAAGTGGAGCTGAATATTAACGCGGGCATGCGTAACAGAACCATACACACTATTGTGGTAGCTGCCGATATTAACAAGTGGTTTGATGGAGCCCACCCGGTAAAAATAAGCGAGCACCCCGGCGGCTGCCACCAGCCCGGTGAACTTGCTATGCAACTGGCCGATAATTACGCTACGATGTTTAGTGTTGAACGGATAAGCCGATGAAGCTGCTGTGTACAATATGCCTGATTTTTTTTATTGCAGCCACCTGCATTGTTTGTATATCGTTTAACCAAAAAACGGCGTTGCCACAGCCTGTAGCTTTTACCATACCAAAGGGCTGGCCGCAGCCCGTGTACGACTTTAGTAAAAACCCGCTTACGGCCGAAGGCATTGCCCTTGGCCGTAAATTATTTTACGATGGCAGGCTTAGTAAAGACGGCAATTTTGCCTGTGCCGCCTGCCACCAGCAATTTGCGGGCTTTGCCAATTACGACCATAATGTTAGCCACGGTTTCAACAACACGTTTACCACCCGCAATGCGCCAGGGTTGTTTAACCTTGCCTGGCAAAAGGAATTTATGTGGGATGGGGGCATAAACCATTTGGATGTTCAGCCGCTGGCACCCATTACCAATAAGCAGGAAATGGCAGAGGATATTGACAGTGTGCTTGCCAAACTTAGGCTGGATACTGCTTACGAAAGAATGTTTAAAGCCGCCTTTGGCGATGCCAAAATAAACACCGCCCGGCTAACCAAAGCCCTTAGCCAGTTTATGCTTACTATGGTAAGCGCCAACAGCAAGTACGACCGGGTAATGCGCGGCGAGGACAGTTTTAACCTGCCCGAACGCCTTGGCTATGGCATTTTTCAAAAAAAATGTGTTAGTTGTCACCCCCCGCCCCTGTTTACCGACCTTAGTTACCGAAATATTGGCCTGCCTGTAGATAAATACCTGAACGATTATGGGAGGATGAAGATTACGCGCAACCCGGAAGACTCGTTAAAATTCAAGGTGCCTTCGCTGCGCAATGCGCTGTTAACGTTTCCGTATGGGCATGATGGCAGGTTTTATTCGCTGATGGATGTGCTGGAAAACTATCGCAGCCATCTTATCAACGGCCCCACCGCCGACAGCATTGTAAAAAACGGCATCCCCTTATCCAATTTTGAAATTGGCCAGCTAAAGGCATTCATCTATTCCCTTACCGATTCCGTATTTTTGAAAGATGCCCGTTTTTCTCCGCCCGGTTTTGAAAACAGAACACCAGCGGCACCAGGGCAGCATGTACACCAGTATGTTTACTAAGTGGCAGCAGCGGCGCAGCCCCATACTTTATTTGCGGGGATGGTGGGCGTGTAAAGCCAATGACTGCTATTATATCTTATAAAAATTATGCAAACCACTCACATCATAGTTCAAGGCAAAGTGCAGGGCGTTTTTTACAGGGCGAGTGCTAAAAAAGCAGCAGACGGGCTTGGCATTAGCGGCTGGGTAAAAAACACCAGCGAAGGGAATGTGGAGATAACAGCCAGTGGTACAGAGCAAGCCATAGATGACTTCTTACGTTGGTGCGCCCACGGCCCGGAAAAAGCCATAGTAACCAACCTTATAGTTACCAAACGGGAGGATGAGGGGCCATTCAGCGGTTTTACCATTTTACGGTAAAAGGCTGCCAGGCTTGTAAGCATTTAAATAACCTTACCTTTCCATTTACCGCTTTGTATGTACAGAAACGATGGGATGAACATTGTTATCCAGTACACCCACTCGGCGGCCCAACCCCAGGCAATGGGCATGTTCCACTTCTCTAAAACCAGGTACGCATAAATACAATACAGCGTAATACCCGCCACCTCAATGGCCAGGTTTACACGGGTATTGCCGGTACCGGTAACGGCATTAAGCCAAACAGTGCTAACCGCCATAAATACCAGTGCCGTAGAAACCACCCGCACCACGGGTATCGCCGCAGCAATAAAATCATCGCCCTGGCCGTAAATACGCAGCAGGTACGATACGGAAAGGTTTAGCAGGATGAATACCACCATTGAGAAACCTACACTAAGGGTCATTATTTTAACAATAAGCTCCTTTACCCGGTGGCTTAGCCCCTGCCCTATTATGTTGCTTACCATTGTATTGCTTGCCGCCGCAAACGACCATGATATGCAACCAAACAAACCAAATATGTTGCGCATGGTGTTAGATACAGCAAGGTCCCGCTGGCCATGGTGCTCAATAAGTATGTAAAAAAACTCCCAACTGGTAACGCTTATCATGTGCTGTACAATAAGCGGCGACGACTGTGTTAATATTTGTTTTGTAACAACCGCATCGTAACCAAACCGGGAGGTTAGTTTAAGGCGTTTGCTTATGCCCCCTGCCCTCATTACAACAAAAACGGTAAAAAAGCCTGCCGCTTCTGCAATAACTGATGCTATGGCTGCACCATTAAAACCCACCTGTGTAAAGCCAAGCCTGCCTTTAATTAAAGCATAGTCAAGCACAATATTGGTAATGGTTTCAACAATGGTGCCTATCACCAAAAAGCGGCTGTTATTGGTACCCACCAGTACCGCATTACGCAACTGGTACATATACAACAAAGGCAGCCCCCACATACGTATATACAAAAAGTTAACCGCCAGCTTAACATGGGCGGGCTGGTGCAGGGTATGGCTGAATATGTACGGCGCAATAAAATAAGTGGCAAAAATGGCTATTACCGAAAAGATGAGCGCTATGCGTATGCCCTGGTTAAACAGCGTGCTTATTTCGCCCACGCGGTTTTCGCCAGCCCTGCGGGCTATTAAACTTTGCAGCCCGTTGTTTAACCCAAAACCTATAACGGCAAAAATTAAGTAAAACACACCAGTAATACCTGCAACAGCCAGTGGCTCTTCCCCCAGGCTGCTTAAAAAAATATTGTTGGTAATAAAGTTTACCTGTGGCACCAGTATGGATGCAGCAATGGGCAGCGCCACCTGCAATATTTGCCGGTTGCTTATTTTTACCTGTAAATGTAATTTGCCCGCGTTATTCTCCATAAAGTGTGCGCGAAGGTAAGCAACTGCGGCAAGAAAAATGGTACGGCTGTAAACCGGCTATCACGGCGATGGATAAAAGTAAAACCAATCAGGCGATGGCATACCTATACGGCTGTAACAGTGGCTTACCCCGTTTTAAAGGCTTGTAACTACTTGCTTGATTTTAACTTTAGGCTGCCCTATACCACGTATTTCGTATTATTGCAAACCAATTGAGTGCATGGTACAAAAAACATTTAGCATATACGCAGATGACCTTAGCGGGTGCAGGCTTTTTATTGAAGCTGGCAACCAGCATATTGCCGCCTGGTTTGCCGATACTATTACAGGCAGTTTAAAAGCACTGGAATTTTTTCAGTTTGACGGGGAAGCCGATACCAATATGAACGATGTTGCTGCCGAAGTAAAAAAACATTCAAGGCTGATGAGTATGCAAATGGATGCAGCGCTTATTGTACTTGAAAACCCGGCCTGCACACTGGTACCCACAAACTATTTTGACGAAAGCCTTACCGCAGGCTATTTAAACATTATTGCGGGGGAAGACACCGAGGAAAACGGCCTTTTGGTGGAGCATTATCAAGAGTATTCTGTGGTATCAAAATACCCCACAGCGTATGCGGCGGCTGTAAAAAAGCACCTGGCAGCAGGGCCTTTGTCGCACAAGTTTACATCGCTGTTAAAAAAGCACAACACCCATACCCCCGCCCTGCCAACAGTGGCAAGAGTTGTTTTTTACCCGCAGCGCCTTATTATACTGGTTGTTAAAAATGATGTACTGCAGATTGTGCAGAGCATTGACTTTTCAACCGCAGAAGATGCGCTGTACAGCATTATGCATATTTGCACGCAATGCGGTGTTGATACAAATACCACACCCGTTATAGCATCGGGCCTTATTAACGCAGGCTCGAGCCTGCACGATATTTTACACCGTTATATTGAGCATTTTGAAATAGAACATAGCCCGGATGCGGCTTTTGCCGCCGAAGGTTTTGCCGAACACCCGCGGCACTATTTTTTACCGTTTATTCAATAAAGCCAGCATGAGGATAATTTCAGGAAAATGGGGTGGCAGGCGCATAAGCCCCCCAGCCAATATGCCTAACACCAGGCCTACTACCGATATAGCCAAGGAGGGCCTTTTTAATATTCTGCAAAACCGCATAAACTTTGAAGGCGTTAAAACCCTTGACTTGTTTGGCGGCACCGGCAGCATAAGCTACGAGCTGGCATCGCGCGGGGCGGCAGATTTAACCATTATAGAAAAAGATGCTGTAATGTATGCTTTCATCAAAAAAAATGCAACCGCCCTTGGCATTGAAGGCATAAAAATATTGAAGCTGGATGTTTTTAACTTTTTAGCCGCATGTACCGATAGCTTTGATTTTATTTTTGCAGGCCCGCCTTATGCCTTAGGGCCAATTGACGACCTGCCTAAAATTATTACGGATAAGCAAATGATAAAGCCAGGCGGCTTTTTTGTGCTGGAGCATACCCCCCGTAACGATTATGCCAATTTTAAGGGCTTTAGTTTTAAGCGCAACTACGGCAGCACAATATTTTCGTTTTTTGTACATACCGGCCACGCTGAATAATGGATGATATTATTAGAAATATCTAAAAAATTAATATAAAACAGTTTACAAATTAAAAACAATTTACTACTTTAACGTGTTATCGGTTAACACCGCCGTATTTCAGCATTATAACCTACAGTATGACACCAATTTTTATTACAGGCATCGGTACAGAAATAGGCAAAACACTGGTAAGTGCTATAATAGTGGAAGCACTTAAGGCTGACTACTGGAAACCCATACAGGCAGGGCTTGATGAGGGTTCGGACAACGAAAAAGTAAAAAAACTCATCTCCAACAAAACCTCTGTTTTTTACGAGGAACTGTATAAACTAAAGTTGCCAGCATCGCCCCACATAGCCGCCCGGCAGGAAGATAACCGCATAAACCTGGACGACATTAAAAGCCGGTGCCGCAATATTCAGTCCAATTGCCTTATTATTGAAGGCGCTGGCGGCCTGATGGTGCCATTAAACGAAAAAGAATTTATTATTGACCTTATAGAAGCACTACAGGCTAAAGTAATACTGGTAAGCCGCAATTATTTGGGCAGCATCAACCATTCACTGGTAACGGCCGCACTTTGCAAACAGAGAAAGCTGAATGTTGCAGGATGGATGTTTAACGACCAGTACCTGCAGTACGAGGAAGAAATAGCTGCCTGGAGTGGCTACCCCAAAATAGCCTCCATACCCTACACCCAAAACGTAACACCTGCTTTTATTGAGGAGCAGGCCAATAAAATAAGAGAACCCCTTTTGCAATTTTTATGACAAAAAAGGAACTTAGAAATATTTACAGGCAAAAAAGGCTTGACATAGCCCCTGCCGAAAAACTAAAACTGGACGACCTGTTGCTTATACAGTTTCAGCAAATGTATTTTCCGCAGGTAGCGGTGCTGCTAACCTACTGGCCGGCCCAAAAACATGCGGAGCCTAATACGCACCTCTTCTCCTCCTTTATGCGCCATACCATACCCGGCCTTGAAATTGCCTACCCCGTAATAAATGAGGAAACAGGCACTTTTGATGCTGTGCTGATTGACGAAGACACGGTTTACACCACCAACAGCTATGGCATTACCGAACCCAAAGACGGCATTATAATTGATGCTGAGAGCATTGACCTTGTGTTTGTGCCGTTACTGGTTTGCGATAAACAGGGCTACAGGGTAGGTTTTGGCAAGGGTTTTTACGACAAATACCTTGAAAACTGCCGCGAAGACGTTATAAAAACTGGCTTTAACTATTTTGACCCCATAGACAAAATTGAAGATACCAATGCATTTGATGTACCTTTAAACTATTTGGTTACTACGTACAATATATATGAATTTTAATACCATCTTTTACAAATCGTTCCGCATATTGCTGCTGCCCTTTGCGCTGGTGTACGGTTTGGTTATCATCATCCGCAACTGGCTTTTCGATAAAAACCATCTACGGTCTTCCCAGTTTAACTTTCCGCTTATTTGCGTGGGCAACCTTGCGGTGGGTGGCACGGGCAAATCGCCCATGGTGGAGTACCTGGTGCTGTTGCTAAAACCACATTTTACCGTTGCAACGTTAAGCAGGGGGTATAAACGCAAAACCAAAGGGTATGGCCTGGCAGGCGAGCAAACCACCGCCCTTGAAATTGGCGATGAACCCATGCAGTTTCACCAAAAATTTCCCGACATTGCCGTTGCCGTTGGCGAAGCCCGTATTGAAGCCATCCCCCAATTATTGCACGACCGGCCGGATACGCAGGTGATTATACTGGATGATGCTTTTCAACACCGCTCGGTTCAGGCAGGGTTTAATATATTGCTTACGGAGTATAACGATATTTATGCCCACGATTTTTACCTGCCCACCGGCGACCTGAGGGACTCACGCTCCTCGGCAAAAAGGGCGCAGGTTATTGTGGTAACCAAATGCCCCCCTTACCTTGGCGAGGTAGAAAAAAAAGCCATTATACACGACCTGAAACCGCAAAAAGGCCAGTCTGTATTTTTTACCACTATTCATTACGGCACCCCATACCACATCATCACCAAACAAACCAGGGAAATAACAAGCAATGATGAGGTACTGCTGGTATGCGGCATAGCCAACCCCAAACCACTAAAACAATACCTGGCCGAACATGCAGACACCTA
Organism: uncultured Parafilimonas sp.; assembly: GCA_964598675.1. Taxonomy (GTDB): domain Bacteria; phylum Bacteroidota; class Bacteroidia; order Chitinophagales; family Chitinophagaceae; genus JABDFW01. Next base: position 79 of record CAZRDD010000219.1, on the reverse strand, counting down.
TTACCAGCAAGATTATAACGATCACCATATATTTACCATTGACGACCTGAAAGATATAACCCGCAAATTTGAGGATATT
>CAZRDD010000218.1:0-8246 GCA_964598675.1 uncultured Parafilimonas sp. | reverse complement strand
AAGAAACGCCCTCTGGCGCTGGTATTTTCTTAGGATATTTTAATTTTAAATATTCAAGCAAACCATAATTATATGAAAATACAGTATGCGGCACTATTGTTTTTAATTGTATTCGGGTGTACAAATTATACAATATCCAGGAAGACTATTAACTACAAGGGGGCGACAATAAGCTGGTTTTCTGAAGAATACGGGGATGGGTTTACCGACATTGTCTCTTTAAAGCTAAATAACTCAAAAATTATGTTAATGGAGGCACTGGATGCTGATATTACAAATTTGTATGTAAGAGAAGACACCGTTTTCATAAAAATGTATAGCCTTAATCAAATATATTTTTACAGGACGAAGGCCCACGGGTTTTATGTTAAAATTGATTCAACCGCAACATATAGGGATTGGTTGAAAGTTTATCAACCGGATGTATACAAGAAAAATTCTATTTCTGATTCTGATATTGAGGAGCTTGATAGATTGACCAAAATAGAAAGAATGAAGTTGCATATAGATTCGATAGCCAATTAGCCTTCTAGCTAGTTGAAGAGTTATCTAAGAAAATAAGCGTACACGCTCTCCAACGTGTTAAGCTTTAGCGTCACTTTGGAGGTATAATAATAGCAGGTTTCTAACCGGCGGGTGTTGCCGCAGGCCATCTGCAAAAACTGGTTAAAGAACAAAAGCTAGATTATTGCAACAACCGTTAGTAGGTTTAACCATCAAGCGTCGGTAGTAAAGAGTGTTCAAATTGTTGCAGCAATATTAAACTTATTGGCAGGCGGAGAACGGGGTATCAGGTCTCTCTCCAGTAAAGTTGGCAAAATGTTCGCTAAGCCATTTCATCGCAAAGTATTTTTTGAAAGCCGTTATCGTGAGGAAAAATGAGTTACCTTGGGACAAGTGCAAACAAATATTTTAACGTCTAACCACTTAGGATATGTTATTACGTTTCTATGATTATTTATTTTACATAATTTATAAATTTTACGCTAAACATAAAGATAGCGGTGCAGAAACAACATCTGCTACCATTGTTGCAGGTTTGCAGTCTGCCAATATATTAACCTTACTTATGGTGGCCTCAATATATTACCGTAATAAGGAAATGTTGAATAATATAGTAGCCATAATTTTATTTATCATCTTTGGATTCTTTACCTATATAAGATATGTTTATAAAGAGAAAAACAATTACAAAGCAATTGAAGTGCGGTGGAAAGGTGAAACTGAATTTTCGCGGGAAAGAAAAGAACTCTTTTCTTTTGCATATTTGATACTAAGCGTAGTTTCTCTTTTTGGAGTTGCTGCATATTTAGGAAGTCAGAAATATTGATAGGGGGTGTCCAGCTTATGCGTTCAAAAAGCAAATAATAGGCTCATATGCTCTTTTAAAGATCTGATTTACGCCTGAACGATGCTTGGGGAAAAAAGCTTACGATTGATAAAGAAAAAATTTTGTTGTGAGGAAACTATGTTATACACTTCTTTTATCATTATTACTTACAAAATGCTTTTGTCAAGCATGTAAAGTAATTCGTATGGGGTATCAACCTCTCTCTTTTGTTAACCTGGGAACAGTGGGTGAAAAAGATGACAGTATAAAACACGATAAGGGCAGTAATTACTACGTATTCTTAATTGAAAGTTCTGGCCCTACAGCAAGGGGATACTGCTTTAAAATGGACACACTTGGTGCAATAACATTAACAACAATGAATGAGAAACGATTAGAAAGTAATAGGGTTGTTAAACTTGGCAAATTAGACAATGAGTTTCTTTTGTCAAGGTTAAATACCCCACATAGCGCTAACGGATTTTATTTTGGTTATTGTGAAGGCTCCTCCAGATACAGCTATAGCTTAATTGTAGAAAATTCACGGCTCAACAAGCATATTGAATTTTCAAGCCTTGATATGCCTTTAACAGAAGTGTTAAAGGGTAACGGGAATTATGCGTTTCTCCTAAATATCTTAACAATAGTTAAAAAGTATTTTCCGTACGCGGAGTTTTAGCCCCAGCCGAAAATGGTTTTGTGTAATAAGTGCTGCTTTCCAGGTTCTACGCAAAGCACCACTTTAACAGGGGCTAATAAGTACCCAACTTATCTTCCCCCCATTACTCATCTCTCCTCCTCCCGCAAATCCCTAACACTATGTTAATTGTGTAAAATTAAATTGTGCACAATATAATTTTGAGCCGTGAAATAATTGTTATGGACAGTTTAAAACTCGATAACCAGCTTTGTTTTCCCATTTATGCCCTCTCCAGGCATATTACAGGGCTTTACCGCCCCCATTTGGATAAACTGGGCCTTACTTACCCGCAGTATTTGGTAATGCTGGTATTGTGGCAGCACACACAGGTAACGGTAAAGGAGCTGGGTAGTAAACTGTATTTAGACAGTGGCACGCTTACACCTTTGTTAAAACGTATGGCCGAAAACGGACTGGTAACCAGGAGCCGCGCCACAAACGATGAACGGTTGGTAAACATTGCCATTACCAGTAAAGGGCAGGCATTAAAGCAGCTGGCGGCACCCATACCAGCAATAATTGCGGGGCAGCTTGCGCTTAACCAGGGCCAGTACCTGCAAATGTTAACACAAATAAACAGCATACTTAAAGCGAATGAAGTATAAAATACATTTATTAATAAACAGTAAATAACAATGCAAAAGTTGTACACAGCCCAGGCTACGGCCACGGGCGGAAGAAATGGAAAAGTGAGGAGCTCAAACGGGGTGTTGGATGTTGAAGTGCGTATGCCAAAAGCGCTTGGCGGGGCCAGCGATGATTATACCAACCCTGAGCAGCTTTTTGCTGCGGGTTATGCAGCCTGTTTCGATAGTGCGCTTAACCTGGTTATAAAACAGGCTAAACTGCCAGCGGGCGAAACTACGGTAACGGCGGCAGTAACAATTGGCAAGCTTGATAATGGTGGGTTTGGCCTGGCGGTTGAAATGCTGGTGTATGTGCCGGGGGTACCGCAGGAAGCTGCAGGACAACTGGTTAAAAAAGCACACGAGGTATGCCCATACTCAAACGCTACAAGGGGCAACATCCAGGTTGATTTTACGGTAACAACCCAGGCGTAGTTTTAAGCCCAATGCATTTAAAATCAGCAGGTAAGCCTGCTTGGCCTGTAACGGCCGGGCAGGCTTTGTGCTTTTTAAGCTGTTCGGTTACCAATGGGCTTTTAAATTATTGGGGGCATGCATTGGGTTAGCCGTTAAGTTTGGGTGTATTCCAAAGAGGCGCAAAAAGCTGTAAAAATTTGATTTAGCCAGTAAGTTTGTCATCATCAATCATATCCATATTTTTACGGTAATTATTAATCCATGAGGCATACTATACAAAACCCGGCCAGGCTGATTGCTGCTATACTAATATGTTGTTTGCTGGCCATTTGTTGCAGCACGGTAAAGGCTCAGGTGCGCAGGCCATCCTTTAATGTAATTGCTTTTTACCCCGCCAGTACGGAGGATGCCCACATGAGTTTTATACACGAGGCCAACAACTGGTTTTTAGCAATGGGGCGCAAATACGGGTTTAGTTACGATTCTACCAGCAACTGGGCCAGTATGAATACGGCCTTTTTAAACCGTTACCAGGTAGTGCTTTTTTTAGATGCCCGGCCCGACAGCCTTAACCAGCGGCTGGCCTTTAAAAACTATATGGATAGCGTTGGCGCGTGGATGGGGTTTCACTTTGCGGCCTTTGCCTTAACCCCATCGGCTTTTAACCAGGATTGGGATTGGTACCATAACACCTTTATAGGCGCTGGCCAGTATGTAAGCAATACCTGGAAACCCACATCGGCCATACTGCGGGTGGAAAACCGTAAACACCCCGCCACCAAAGGCCTGCCCGCCACCATAACCGCTGCCCCCAACGAGTGGTACCGGTGGGAGAAAGACCTGCGCACCAACCCCGATATTAATATATTGCTTAGCATAGATTCTTCAAGCTTCCCCTTGGGTACCGGCCCAAAGCTGTACGAAATTTGGCACAGTGGCTACTACCCGGTGGTGTGGAGCAATAAAAATTACCGGATGGTTTACTTTAACATGGGGCATAACGATATTGATTATGCTGAAAACAAGGCCACCCGCCAGTCGTCAACGTTTCAAAGCCCGCAGCAGAACAAGCTTATTTTAAACACCTTGCTTTGGCTGGGCAAGGCGCACAGGCAGGGCGTAAAATAAGTAAGGTAAATGCGGTATGCTGCCGCAGGCTGGCACGAAATATGCCGTTAATTGAATACTTTTACCGCTGATTAACCAATTTAGCCTTGCTTTAATTTATGAAATATACATTAACCCTTATACTGCTGCTGTTATTATATTCTCAAAGCAATGCGCAAAAGGATACCACCGTGCTGTATTTGGACAGCAGCTTTCATACCACTGCCCGCGATAATGCCGCTTATGGTAAAGTAATTGTACATAAGGATAAAATGTACCTTGTGGCGATGGTTGATATGGCCGATGGAAGCAAGGTTTTTAACGGCAGCTATCTTGATAAACAGCTCACAGTTTCCGAAGGGTTGTTTAATTTTTATACCCACAATGTATTAACCATGCGCGGCATTTACCACCAGGGCAGGCAGGTGGGTGTTTGGAAAAAATGGGGGATAGACAGCCTGCTTACCGACTCAGTTGCTTTTGATGAAGCTGGCTATGTTATAGCCAAACGTAAATACACCTACCACGTAAACCGTACTTTGTGGCGCACCGTTTTTGAGAATGATGATAACAGAAAAATATCCAAGGAGTTTGATACGGCAGGCAACCTGGTATCGGAAGGCAGTTTTACCGGCAACGATGGGGAAACCTTTTTTTATTACCCCGATGGAAAAGTGCGCATGCACGCCGTATTTAAAAAAGGGGAACGCATAGTGTACGATTTTTTTGATGAGGAGGGGAAAAAGTACACCGAAAAGGAGTTTGTGGACTATAAAAAGAACCAAAAACCCAAATAGAGGGGCACGGTAATTATATATAAATAACTGGCATCCGGCATTTTACAAGTGCCGGATATTTTTTTTAAAAATAATAAGTCTATAGTTTTGGTGGACTAAATATTTGTTCCTAATCTTGCAGTGTCAAACACTACAAAATGGTAATGCCTTGTTTAAAAATGCGATGTTGTTGTTGTTTTTAATAACAAATTAAAGCCCGCCAAAGGGCAGGTTAAAGCGTATTCTTCTTTCTAAAAAAATTGTAAAATCAACAAAATCATGTCATTTACCAATAACGAAGCAAGGCAAAAAATGCACCCGGTTAATTCAGCAGACCTTTTATCATCAGCAACACGCAATTATGGTTACTATCCGCTTATAAGAGGCAATAAAGTACCTGCGTTTTATTTAAACAGCGAAAACGGGTTTGCAAAGCACCTGGCATCTGGCTCGCTGGCCAACGAGGAGCGTATTTCAATTGAAGACTTTTTAGATAACCAGCAACCTTTGGTTGTAGTATTTATAGGCCAGGCCAACAGCGCCCAGCCCGATATTAAGGCCCTTAAAAGCCTGCAGGCAGATATACAGGTAATGGGTGGCCGCCTGCTGGTGTTAAGCAGCATAGCGCCAAAGTACCTGCGTAAACTGTTAAAAAACCAGGGCGATCTTACCGTTTTTTACGATAAGGAAAATACCATTGCCGAGCTTTTTGGCCTGTACGATGTGGCCAACCCTTTATGGCAGTGGATTGCAGGTGTTGAGGAAGAAGATGTGCCTTTGCCTGCTTTTTATGTGGTTACGCCCGACAGGCAAATAGCCTATCACCATATTGACTATACCCTTAGTGTGTACTCCGGTGCCGGTTTTATAAACCAGCCTTTTGTGCGCGACCTTTTAACAAGTGTATACCATAATGCACAGCAGTACAGTTACCAGCCCATACAATACAAAAAAGTTGTGTAAGGTGTAACGTTACAGCAGGCATACACCAATGCCTGCACTTACCATTATTAAATGGTAAGCCGTTACTGTAAGTATGCAAGTAAGTTTAGTGCAGGCATAATAATGGCCCGCCTTCTATTATAACTCAAACGTTAGTTTACTACCTCCGCTGTTAGCAGTATTATGTTATGCTGTAATGTGTGCAAACCCATTACAGTTAGTATCGTATTATTAAAAATAAGCGACTGAAGTTAAACATCCTGGCATTTGCCGTACCACTGTTTATTGGCCTTATATTGTTGGAGTATTTGATTGCCAAAAAAAAGAAACTGCAATATTTTAACCTAAATAATTCCATTGCCAACATAAGCATTGGCATAGCTGAAAGGCTTAGCGATGTGCTGATAACAGGCATGTTTTATTTTGTGTACGATAACCTGCAAAAAAAGTTTGGCATATTTCATATAAAACCCGGTGTGTTTTTATGGATAGCGTTGCTGCTGTGTACCGATTTTTTATGGTACTGGTACCACAGGCTGGGCCACGAGGTTAACTTGCTGTGGGCTGCGCATGTGGTGCATCACCAAAGCGATGATTATAACTTTACCGTATCTGCCCGCATTACCGTGTTGCAGGCGCTGGCCCGCACCTGCTTTTGGGCAGTGTTGCCTATTATTGGTTTTCCCGCGCAAATGATTACGGTAATGCTTTTAATACACGGCATTTATCCTTTTTTTGTACATACCCGCCTTATAGGTAAACTGGGCATACTGGAGTATGTTTTTGTAACACCATCGCACCACAGGGTACACCACGCTTCAAATACCGAATACCTTGATAAAAACTATGGCGATGTATTCATTATATGGGATAAAATTTTTGGCACCTTTCAAAAAGAGGAAGACAGCATTGAAACTGTTTACGGCTTAACCAAACCGCTTGATACCTATAATTTTTTGTGGCAGCATTTCCATTTTTTTATCGAGATTATCATTGCCATGCGTGCGCAAAAAGGCATCCTCCCCAAGCTTAAAATACTGTTTGGCAAGCCCGAGCATTTTGACCCCACTATACGCAAAAAAGCAGAATCCATTTTTAATGTAAAGCATAACAGCGCGCAGCTGGCAAGCACCTTAAACCGTTATGTAATATGGCAGGTTATCATATTGCTGGTAAGCCTGTTTTTGTTTATACTGTTCGAGGCTAATTTTAGTGTAGTCTTCCGCGTATCGTTTGTGTTTACAACATTGCTTACGCTTGTAAACTGCGGTGCTATTATGGAGCGTAAACATTGGGTGTTTCATGTGGAGTTTATGCGCCTGTTAAGCCTGCTTATTGTACCGGTGTATAATTTTTCGGTGTATTATCATTCCATTGTACCAGTGGCGGTGGTTTTACTGCTGTCGCTTATTATAAGCTGGTACCAAACCATACAAAAACGTTATTTAACACTGGTGTATAGCCGCGATAGTTTTAGCGGGCAAACAGTATAACCAGGTGTAACAAAATAGCTTAGAGCAAAGCACATGAGTAAAAACTAAAAAGCCGGGTACAGCATGTTTATGCGCCCGGCTTTTGTATGTTTATTAGTAACCGCTAACGGCTGCAGGCAATAAGCCTTTTGTTTATCAGCTGCGGTGCAGGTGGCATCGCCTGTTGTGTCACTCCCTTGTACGTTCTGTAATGCTGTTCGGCACATACCATGTAAGGCAAAGCATCAACCAACACCTCTTTTTCAAGGGGGGCAAATGTTATTCAGCCATTGTTGTGTTTTGTGGTGCCGCACCGCTATAATCCGCCAGTTCTACCCCCATCTACCGGCAGGTTAATACCATTAATGTATGCAGCTGCCGGGCTGCACAAAAAGGCCACCGCAGCGGCAAATTCTTCCGGCTCGCCAAGCCTCCCCGCAGGTATGGTAAGGGCGCTTTTTTGTACAATATCATCTACGGTAACACCAGCACTCTCGGCCTGCTTGCCAAAAAGGTAATCCAGCCTGTCGGTTTTGGTAAAGCCAGGCAGTACATTGTTAACGGTAATACCGTGGTGGCTTATTTCGTTGGCCAGTGTTTTGGCCCAGTTGGCCACGGCAGCCCTTACGGTATTAGATATGCCCAGCCCGTTAATAGGCTGCTTTACCGATGTGGAAACAATATTAATGATGCGCCCAAAGCCCGCCTGCTGCATACCGGGCACCACCAGTTGCACCAGTGTATGCGCCGTAATTAGGTGGCTGCGAAAGGCCGTTTCAAGCGCATCGGCCGGCGTGGTTAACATAGGCCCTGCAGGCGGCCCGCCGGTGTTGTTAACCAGTATGTGTATGGTATTGCCCTGGTTTCAATAGGCTT
>CAZRDD010000217.1:7430-8250 GCA_964598675.1 uncultured Parafilimonas sp. | reverse complement strand
ACCAGCCACCAGCCCTACAGGCAGCTTTGCAGATGGCACAGATACAGCCACCATCGTATCTGACAAAAACGGTATTGCAGCAGTGCCTGTATTTACAGCAGGCAACGATACGGGTACCTATGCCGTAAAAGCCAGCGTTAACGGCGTAGCAACTCCTGCTAAATTCATCCTTACCAACAGGTGTATTGAAACTGTTGTAACTTCTGCGGCAGATGCAGGTACAGGCAGTTTGCGTTATATTTTAGCCAATGCCTGCAAAGGTGCTACCATAACTTTTGCCAATGGCGTAAAAGCTATAACCTTAACCAGCGGCGATTTAACCATAATGCAGGGCGTAACTATAAAAGGCCCTAGCGCAAAACTGCTTACCATAAGCGGTAATAACAGTTCCCGCATATTTACAGTTGATGCCGGTGATGACATTGTAAATATCTCCGGCCTCACCATTACCGATGGCACTCCCCCAGATACCTCAGTAAACGGCGGCGGCGGTGTGTTAATTTACAGTGGCCGCGTTAACATACAAAGCTGTGTAATTACCAACAACGATGCATCGCAAACACAATATGCAGAAGGCGGAGGTATAGATAATGAAGGTGGAATTGTTACAATAAATAACAGCTCGGTTACAAACAATACAGCCTATTACGATGGCGGCGGCATAGCGCTGGAATATGGAGAAATGACCATTAACAACAGCACCATTGCCAATAACAAGATTGGCACAGATGCGGGCGGCACAGTGGGCGGTGGCATTTTTTGTTACCAACCGCTCACCATTACCAATTGTACCATTTTTGGTAACAGTGGCCAATACGGC
>CAZRDD010000217.1:0-7420 GCA_964598675.1 uncultured Parafilimonas sp. | reverse complement strand
GGTAACATTATTAACTACCCTGGCAGTAACGGCAACATAACCATCAAAAACTCAATTATTGCAGGCGGCACCTTAAATGGTGCAGGGGCAGGACCAGATATTTGGGGCAGTGGATTTACGTCTAACGGTTACAACCTTATTCAGGACACATCCAAAGGCACAATTACCGGTGCTGTAAAAAATGATATATATGGCAAAAAACCATCATTACTCTCCCTTGGTGATTATGGCGGAACAACTCCAACATTACTTCCTTTGCCAAACAGCCCGGTAATTAACAATGGTGATGCAACACTTACCGCAGCATCAACCGATCAGCGTGGTTACACAAGGGTTGCGGCGGGTCGTGCTGATATAGGTGCTGTTGAAGCCAGTTATGCCACTACAGCCATTGCAGGCACACCGCAATCTGCAGTAGTAAATACTAAATTCAGCAGTTTATTGCAAGGTAAGGTAACGGAAAACGGCAACCCGGTTAAAGGTGCTTCCATAATATTTTCAACCCCGGCCAAAGGTGCCAGCGGCAGTTTTGCAGGCAGTAAAAAAACAGTAACGGTTACCACCAATGCATCGGGCATTGCAACCGCCACCGATTTTACCGCTAACGACACTGTGGGCAGCTATACTGTTACTGATAGTATTGGTGCTGCATACGCAACTGCTGGTTTTGCGCTTACCAATACCCAAACACTGGCCGTAACATTTGGCCGCATTTCAGCATCAGCCAACAACTGTACAGTACAAGTTGCCTGGCAAACATTAACCGCGCAGGGCGGTGAAACATTTACGGTTGAATACAGTACCGATGCAATAAACTTTGCCCCGCTGTACACAACGCCGGGCAACGGCAGCAGCAATACCCTGCAAACTTATAGTTATACGCATTTAACACCCGCTGAAGGCGCTAATTACTACCGTATAAAACAAACAGATGCTGCGGGTTTAACTATAACAAGTGCTGTTATTACGGTTGTTAACAATTGTACCAACGCCCCTGTTTTTGCATACCCCAACCCTGCACACGAAAAAATGTCGTTAATATTACCAGGTACAGCAAAACAAACCGTTGTTGTGTTTGATGCAAGGGGAAGGCAGATAGCAAAATATCCGTCAGTAACCGGCAAGCTGGATATTAATGTGAGCCGCTGGACAGGCGGGGTATACACTGTTACTGTTATAAGAGAAAATAAAACTGTTTATACCCTTAAAGTGGTAAAACAATAAAACGGGTTATATAACAACTTTCCATGTAAGCCATGCCATCTGATTTTATTTAGATGGCATGGCTTTTTTATGGATATACCAGGTTAAACTTTTCAATGAATTTTTAAAAGAAGCTCAACCATAAGCAGCCGTAGAACAAGAACAGACTTTGGGAATGATGTGGTAAAGAACGCCTCCCCTCGTCATCGCACCTAAGGATTTTGCAACACCTTTTCATACACTAATCAATAGAGAAAAAATTACGTGATTAGCAACAAAAATCAATACAGTTGAATGTGAACATGATCATCGTGCCTGACAGCATGGCAACCCTGAAAGCGCACTTTGCTATCGTTAAGGTGCAGGCGCATTTTTAGATGAGGTTCAATAAATATTTTACCAATGGAGCTTTGGATGGCAAATAAGTTCACCAGGGCTTTGGTACGCGCTGCATCAAACAAAAAATTCTGCTTACGCCCTTGCGGAACAATGTGTTTTAAAAGGCTGTACATGCGGTAACCCTGCGAGGCACAAATATCTGCTGTGTTTACCTCTTCGGCAGTAGGTTCTTCGCAAACGCCATAACCAATAGGTGATGGGGCTGTATTGCTTTCCACACCTGTTGAGGCATCTTTATAAAAAAAAGCAAGGTCCATTTTTTTGCCATCATTATGGCTAAGATGAGGAAATAACGGAAACTTATTAATAAATGGAAAGCAGGCATCAAGATAATTTACAACCGTACCGGGATACAAGGTATTCATTTTTTCAGCAACGGTAAAAGCTGTCTCTTTTAGTTGTGGCCTTACGTAATTTCGGTTTAGCAGGTAGGTAATAAACGTTAACGGCCTTAAATGCCCGGTTTGAGTAACCGGAAGCGGAACCCGGCCAAGCGGCTTTGCAATAACCGGCACCACCAAAAAGGTTGCTGTAAGGTAAAACACTGCAAACATCGCCGCTTGCGCCAATACACGCATGTACAAGGCATTTATACGTTTCAGCAGCCGTTTAGCGGCAAATCTTGACAACAGGTATACCAGCCCACCTGTTTGCGTAAGCACAGTAAGCAGGCAAACAATAATTATTATTAAAGTAATCTTCAATGCTCTCATACCAGCTATAACTATTTCTGGTGAAGTGTTAGGTGGCATCATCATTTACCAACCTGATGCTACTGCCATAGTGTTTGCATTATGTCCCCTATTTATCAAGCAACCGCCGGTGGTAGTTAACCTGGCCCAGGTGATAAGCTAAGTGCGTGGCAAGATGTACCAGCATATACTCAGTGGTAGTATGTTCTGCAAAAACCAGCGCGGGATACGTCCCTGCAAGTTGCTCGTCCGTTACCATAGCCAGGGCAACATCAACTACACAAATGGTTTCATCAATTTTTGCAAGCAGTTCCTGCCTGGGTATATCTTTCAGCGAAAACTCCAGCTCCCTGTACCTTATGTAACCAGTGTTGCCAAGGTTTGCGCCAATATAAGTGTTAAGGTTGCCCACCAGGTGCAGGCAAAGGTTACCAGCGGAATTTGGTATGGCAGCCCCTACAGCCCAAATTTTTTGCTCATCATTGTACTGTTCAATCTCTTTTCTCAGCTTTTTAAGGTCCCTGGCAAACAGGGTACGCAACGTTTGGGTAAGCATAGCTCAGGTTATTATTTTAAGATTAAGTTAGCTGTTGTTATGATGCTCAACGCGTGTTACAAATTGAACACTGGTGCCCTGTTTGGCCAAAGCCACTTCGTTAAAACCGATGCCCCGTAATTCGTTCTCCCATAAAATCTTGCCGGTTTCAGTATCAAGGCAATACAGGTAGCCATAACAGCCTGCATATATTCTGTTGCCATCCAGCAGTACACTTACATCTTTACCCCTTGAACCTGATATTACGCCATCTTTAAGTTTGGTAAACCAAATTTCCTTTCCGCTGCCTGCATTTACAGCGGCAACATAACCATTGCATCCAATTACAATTATATCAGCAAGCATCTTGTTTATTTTTAATACAATAATAAGGCTTTTATATCTCACCGGGGCCTGGTTGATTTTATAGTTGTAATGCTATAAAATACATCAACTTTTGAGGCTATGACTTCAAAAAAAATTATTTACATTGAATAATTAACCATAATTTCATATTGCCTCAAAAAATTTGGCATCAACTCAACCGTACTGCCAACCAGTTTTATCTGTATGGCCAATTGATGCCCGGTATAAGCAACATTCAACCGTACTTAGGCCCGCGCCTGTAATTTGTCCGTTTTCAGTCCAAGGTTATTAGTTAGTAAGCATTTGTAAGTAAACCGTTAAAACTTAACATTATGAAGCTTTCTGATTTTATCTTATTGAACGAAGAGGAAAAAACATTCACAGTCCTTCACGAAGGGGTACTCATTGCAAAAAGAAGTTATAACGGCTGCATGGTGTTTCTGTTTCACCTTGGGGGGTATTATGTGGAAACATACTGTAACCTTGCCAGCAAAGCCGTTAAGGAGTTTAGGGTATTTGGCAATACCCGGCTGTTAAACCCGTATTTAGAGGCCATACCCCTGGATGACCTGCTGCATTAAGTTGCGCAGAAAATTAATTGTTTCGTTTTAATTTTTGGCTGTAATGCTTGTGCTGTTTCTCTGGCAATGGTAAAGCTGTAGCACCAAATTATTTAAAGAGCTTAGTACCCCAACAACTAGCAGGGGTGCTAAGCTCTTTTTGCTCCAGTTATCTCAGTTTTATTTCTTCTTCAACCCTTCCAAAAACTCCAGCAGGTTCGCCAGGTCCTGCGTACTCATCACCTGGTAAAGCCCTTCAGGCATCATACTGGTTTTCATTTCTTCTAAATGCTTTACGTCACTGGTTTTTATATGCTGCCTGGTGCCGCCCGGCATTTTAAGGTCAATATCGGTTTCTGTTTTACTGGCTATTATGCCTGTTTGGGTGCTGCCATCTTTCATGTTTATCTCCCACCCTTCGTAACCAAAGCTAATACCCGCAGAGGGGTGCACAATTGCATCCAGCAAGCCATCTTTAGCGTATTTGCTGCCAATTTCACCCAGTTTGGGGCCAAAGTCGTTACCAGTACCATTTACCTGGTGGCAGGTGGCGCAAATATTGGTGAATATCAGTTTACCTTTTGCAGCATCGCCTGTTAGGGCATTTATATCGGCCATTACAGGTGCTTTTTTAGCAGCTGTTGCACCATTGTTTGGTAAGTAGCTTTGCGCCGTTGTGCGTATAATACCACGCCAGGCACCGCTTACACTGGCAACCACATCGGGTATAAGTTCCTGCGGTACTTTTTTAGCTTTCAAAATATCAAGCACCCTGGTTTCACCATCCCAACTATGGCCAATATTGCCGGCGGCATGTTTACGCAACCCTGCGGGGTAAGTGCTGCCCAATGCCACAGCCTGTACAATATCAATAGCCTCTTTGCTGCCAACACCTCCCAATGCAGTTATAAGTAATTTAGACTGCGTGGTATCCGGGCCTTTAATTACATTCCACACCAGCGGGCTACCGCCAAATTTAAGCAACATGCCTGCCGCATCCCTGCCCAGATCTTCATGGCTGGTATCCATCGCAAGTTTAAGTAAATTAGGGTTCTCTGTTTTTACCTGGTAGCGGCTTACCAGTTCAATATACTCGCTGGTGCCAGCTACACTTTTTATTACCTGGGTTAATGCCTGCTGTGTTACCGGGCTTTGCATCACCGTTTTTATATCCAACGCATACAGCACCAGTTTGTTAAGCGCTACATCGTTACCCTTGTTATCCGTTATCATTTTAACAAGCAGGCTGTTTTTAAGCGTACCGGTATTAAAATCAAACGCGCGAAAATAGCGCAGCCTTTCTTTAACAGGCACACTGGCATCCGATGCCAACTGCGCCAGCATGCCAACCGCTTTATCGGTGCGGGCACGCCAAACTATATCCCTGCCTGCTGCAGATTGTAACGGATTGGGTACTTTAGCCAGGTAGGCAGTAAAAAACGCATCCCATTGCCTGTCTGCACCAATGCCCAGGGCTTCCAGGTACCAGCGGTCTTTACCATCATGCTGTGCGGCCAACAATGCCCAAACCTGTGCAGCCTGTGGAGATTTACTGTGGCGCAGGGCTATGGCACATTCGCGCCTTACCTGTATGGCTGTGTCATTTGCCAGTTGTGCGGCAATGCTTACAGCAGCATCGGTGCCCTGCTCCCTTGCTGCACGCAGGGCCGTTATACGCATATCGGCACCAGCGTCTTTGGCCTGCTGCTGTATGTATTGTGCTGCACCTGCACCTGGCAGTTTAACCAGCGCCCAAAATGCCCTTGCACGCATACGTGGCGCAGCATTGCTTTTCCACAGTTTTTCCAGTGCGGGAATGGCTTTTGCGCCAAAACCCTGTATGGTTGTAAACGCATGGTACCGTACTGACAGGTTAGGGCTTTGCAGCGCTGCCACTGCCCCTTCGGGCGTAGTATAATCCTGCTTAGGCACAGTAAAGGCAGCACCCGGCGGAGCCACATGGTATATTCGGCCACGGGTTTGGTCGCCAGCCTGGTGGCCGCCCACGCCTGGGTCGTACCAGTCGGCCACTATTAAGCTTCCGTCCGGCGCTACGCAAACATCTGCAGGGCGAAACCATTTATCCTTGCTGCCTTCTAATATATTGATGATACTTGCGGAGTAACCTGCACCGTTTTTAGTAACCGAGTACGACCTTACCACATTAGGCCCGGCATCGCAATGCACCAACTGGTTTTGAAATTCTTTTGGCAGCAGGCTGCCTTCGTACACAATAATACCAGTTGGCGAGCCTGCCCCTGTTTGCAAAAGGTTAGGCACCACCCCAGGGTCGTTCAAATGCCAGTGTTTATAAGGTATTGAATCCTCCACGTTGGTTCGGTTGGCTTGCCAGCCAGCACCCGTCATTTCATCTTTATAACCATAGTTACCATAATCCATTACGTAGTTTATGCGTACACCACGGTTGCCATCATCATCGTTATCGCTTTGCCAAAGCTGGCCATAACTGTCCACAGCCACCTCATACGGATTGCGGAAGTTGTTGCCGAGGCATTCCACATGCGTACCATCCGGGTCGCACCTGAAAACCATACCCTGTGTATATTTTTTAGGGCCTATCTCCTCCCCGTCCTGGTCCAGTACGGGTTTTCCGTTTTTATCTTTCAGCGTTTTGCCCTCGTTACCAAAGTTAAAATACAGCTTTCCATCGGGGCCAAACGTAAAGGTGTGCATACCGTGGTCGTGCTGTTCGCCACCAATCCCCTGAAAAAATATTTCTTTGCGGTCGGCCTTGTCATCGCCATTGTCATCGTAAAAAGCCCATACATAAGGGCTCTGGCTTACCAGCACCCTGTTGCCCAATACGCAAACGCCAAGCGGGGCGTTTACTTCCGGGCCCTGGTAAAATACTTTTGCCGTATCGGCCTTTCCATCCCCATTGGTATCTTCCAAAATCATAATACGGTCGCCTTTAGGGTTGGTGGGGTTGCCATTAATATCGGGGCGATAGTTGTACGCCTCAGTTACCCAAACACGCCCGCGTTCATCCACATCAATGTTTGTTGGGTTTTTAAGCATTGGCTCGGTGGCCACAGTGTGTACCTCAAGCCCCTCAAATACTTCCAGGCCTTTTAAGGCATTTTCAGGCAAGCGTTCCTGCGCTTCGGTAAGACTATCAGATGTGTTTGTTTTTGAGGAATTACCGTTACAGGAAAGTAAAGAAGCGGCTAATAAAAAAGCAGATACTCCCCCGATGCAGCGGGCAAAGCAACGTTGTTGTGGTTTCATTTTTTTCAATGGCTTATTTAATCGTATTAATGACAATTATTGCCTAAATATAACAGAAGAAGGCCAAAAATTAAGTGGAAATATTAAGGCTGGAAATTTATTACTCATAAAAGTTAATATATGGGTAGTGTTTGGGCCACCTTGCCTGTACCGATAAGGTGATTGATAGAAAAGCCGCCCGGATTACCAAAAAACAGGCCTGCAAGGTTAAACCCTTACAAGCCTGCAAAACCAACTGTCGCGCTTATAATGAAACTTTTATTGATGTTCCGCTGTAATGCACCACCTTATCTACGTCAGGCGTAATATCGATATCAATACCATGCCCTTGTTTTACCAACACCACATTAAATACACGCTTTTTAAGCATGCCGGTAAATGCACCTTTTGTTTCGCCAATGGTTAATTGCTTTGCC
>CAZRDD010000216.1:0-8288 GCA_964598675.1 uncultured Parafilimonas sp. | reverse complement strand
GGCACTATTGACAGCGATTACAGGGGCGAAATAAAAGTGATACTCATTAACCTTTCTACCGACTTACAGAAAATAAACAATGGCGACAGGATTGCCCAAATGGTTATTCAGCAGGTGGAACAGGCAAAATGGCTGGTGGTTGATACTTTAAATGAAACAGTACGGGGCGAAGGTGGTTTTGGCCATACCGGTAAATAAATATAACTATTACAAAAAATGAAAGCAACGATATACATTTTACTGGTAATGGTATTATTAAGTGCCTGCCACACTGTAAAAAAAGTACAAAAAATTGAAAATGCTATCGCCCATATTGATACCAGCAGGGCAGTGGTGGTAAAGCCTGCGGCCGTTGTTGATTCTTTCTCCATTGTTAAAACAATAGTGGCCAACCTTGAGCATTCCCGCATTGATTACACCACCTTTTCAGCAAAGGTAAAAGTAGACTACCAGGGTGCAGAAACCGATAATCACGTTACGGCTTTTATCAACATAAAAAAAGACAGTGCTGTTTGGATAGATATTCGCGGTGGCGGTGCCTTAAATATAGAAGGCATACGGTTGCTTATAACCAAAGACAGCCTTAAAATGATAAATGCCCAGGAGAAAACCTATGTAAGCCGCAGTGTAAGTTACCTGCTGGATATAGCCCAGGTGCCACTTACGTTTTACGACCTGCAGGATATAATTGTAGGCAACCCTGTTTTTGTAGACAGCAACATTGTATCGTACAAGTCGAGCGCAAACGGTTTGCAGGTATTGATGATAAACAAACTGTTTAAAAACCTTATAACCTTAGACAGCCGCAACCTGCGGCTGATACACAGTAAACTGGATGATACCGACCCTATGCGCAACCGTACGTGCGATATTACTTACAGCGATTACGAAACACAGGGCAGTATTAATTTTGCAACAACCAGGGAAATTGTAATTGCCGAAAAATCGAAGCTGGATATAAATCTCAATTACAAACAATACGCTTTTAATCAGCCGGTAAGTTTTCCTTTCCGGGTGCCTAAAAGTTATAAAAAGAAGTAATAAAAGCGGGCAATAAGCGTTATTTTACATAAGTATAACCACCGCCCTGAATATATATGCCCATGCTAAAAAAAATATTCATTTTTTTTCTCGCAGTTTCGCTTTGCGTGGCAGGCCATGCACAGGAAACAAAGGAAGAAATTCAAAAAAAACAGCAGGACCTGCAAAACGAGCTGGATGATTTGAACAGTACCCTCAACCAGATTAAGAAAAACAAAAAGCAGTCTATTGGCCAGCTTGCCCTTGTGCAAAAAAAAATAAAGATAAGGGAGGCGATGGTGGATAACCTGAGCAAGGACCTTAAAAGGCTTGACAATGATATATCGGCCACCACTGCCGAAATTGACCAGTTAAAACTGCAACTGGATACGTTAAAACTTAATTACGCCAAAAGCCTTGTATTTGCGTACAAAAACCGCAGCAATTACGATTATTTAAACTTTTTGTTTTCGGCCACCAGTTTTAACGATGCCGTTAAACGTATTGCGTATTTAAAAAGCTACAGGCAAAGCAGGGAAATACAGGCAAATTATATTGAGCGTACCGAGCAGGTGCGGCAGGCCAAAATTAGTAGCCTTACCCTTACAAAAACGGATAAAAACAAAGTGCTGGGTGAACAAAGCAAACAACTGGTGGTGTTGGAAGATGATAAAAAGCAAAAAGACCAGGTGGTGCAGCAATTACAAAGCCAGGAGCAGGATATTGCGGGCCAGATAAAAACCAATGAAAGAAACAGGTTAAAACTTAAACAGGCGCTGGCCACCATTATACGCAGGGAAATAGAGGAGGCAAAACGTAAGGAAGCAGAAAGGCAGGAGCGTTTAAGAAAAGAAGCTGAAGCGGCGGCTGCGGAAAAAAAGCGCCGCGAGCAGCAACTGGCACAGGACGAAGCAGACAGAAAACGCAAAGCGGCTGCCGCAGCAAACCCAACAGCTTCTGCGCCAGTAGCTAAAGAGCCTGAAGAACAGCCAAAAGTAAAAGCAAGGGCGGTTGATGCTGCTGGCACCACAACGGCACCGAGAAGCGACCGTACTTATAACCCGTTGGAATCTACCCCCGAAGGGCTTACTCAGTCGCTTAATTTTGAAAGCAACCATGGCAATCTGCCCTGGCCGGTTAGTTCAGGTGTGGTAACCATCCATTTTGGGCCATATCAAATACCGGGTACACAAATAAAAGGTAAGAGCGAGGGCGTTTATATAGCACTGCCGGTTGGGGCCACCGTAAAGGCTGTGGCTGATGGGGTTGTTTCCGCCGTAGTTGACTTGGGCGGCCAGCAGGCCGTACTGGTTAGGCATGGTAAGTACTTTACCACTTACAGCAACCTGGCATCAGCAAGCGTTAATAGGGGGGATGAAGTTAAGGCAGGCAAAGCTATAGGCACTACTGCGGCAGATGATAGTGGCGAAGGTCAGTTGCTTTTTATGGTAACAGATGATAAAGGTAATAACTTTGACCCCGAAAGGTGGTTGAAGCACAGGTAACAGCTGAGTTTAAGGCTTTAAATACAATAAAAAATCCCCTTCGGCAGCATTGCAGAAGGGGATTTGTATTTTCTAAAAAAGGCAAACATACCAGATGCCTGCCAGTAACTTTTAAAAGTTTTACTATCAGCAATCCATGCGGCAAAACCTGCTGTACAGTTTTTCGTACACCGGCACAATATTGCTTATGTCAAATTTCAGGGCCTGTTCGTAGGCATTTATCTTCATTTGCGCCAGTAAAACCTCATCGCCCAGCAGGTTAATAGCATACTCGCTCATCGTATCAACATCACCAATATCGGCCATATAGCCCGTTACGCCATGTATGTTCACTTCGGGCAATCCACCTGCATTACTGCTTATCACCGGTACTTTTGCAGCCATCGCTTCCAGTGCGGCAAGGCCAAAGCTTTCGTATTCCGATGGTAGTAAAAAAAGGTCGGCAGCCAGCAGAATATCTTCCATCTGGTCCTGCTTGCCTACAAAACGCACATCATCATGCACGTCAAGCTGCTTGGCAAGGTTTTCGGCCACCGGCCTGTCCGGGCCATCGCCCACCATTAGCAGCTTACTGGGTATTTGTTTATTTATTTCGGCAAAAATCCGCACCACGTCTTTCACCCTTTTTATACTCCTGAAGTTACTGGCATGCACCAGTATTTTTTCGTTGTTATGGGCAATTACTTTTCTAAAGGCATCAAAAGGTTTTTTGTTGTAACGGCTAATATCAACAAAGTTGTAAATAACCTCAATCTCCTTGGTTATTTTAAACGAGCTGTAGGTTTCGTCTTTCAGGTTTTGCGATACCGCTGTAATGGCATCGCTCTCGTTAATGGAGAAGGTTACCACCGGTTCGTATGTTTTATCCCTGCCCACCAGGGTAATATCTGTACCATGCAGCGTGGTTATTACAGGTATGTTACGCCCTGTTTTAGCAATAATCTGCTTGGCCATGTAGGCGGCAGAGGCATGTGGTATAGCGTAATGCACATGCATTAAATCCAGGTCGTAGTTTTTAATCACATCCACCATGGTGCTGGCAAGGGCCACTTCGTAAGGCGGGTAATCAAACAAGGGGTAGGTGGGTACCCTTACCTCGTGATAATATATGTTAGCGCTGAAAACGTTAAGCCTTACAGGCTGCTGGTAGGTTATAAAATGAACGCTGTGCCCTTTGTCTGCCAAAGCCTTCCCTAATTCTGTAGCCAATACACCACTGCCCCCAAAAGTTGGGTAGCAAACAATCCCTATGCGCATGTTTGAGTATTTGTGGTGGCAAAGTAACAATCATTTCTCCATTCAAATCAAACCTTTCATCATTGTTTATTGCAGGCAACATTTACTTAACTTAGGCGCGGCTTTACTTAAAACGGAAATTTTTGTTTTAATACCTTAATAAACCAGTTTACATGAGAAAAATTGTTGTTTTGGCCGGTTTGGCCCTCTGCTTACATGCGCAGGCACAGGTAGGTGCGGCCTACCAGGATGATTCTGTTTTTATAAACAAGGTGGCTAATAATATGCTTAGCAGCAAGGCCTCCTATAACAACCTGTACTACCTTACCAAAAAAATTGGTGGCAGGCTGGCAGGTTCCCCGCAAATGGTGCTGGCAGAAAACTGGGGCAACAAAGCCTTGCAGGAAGCCGGGGCCGACAAAGTTACTATGCAGCAGTGCATGGTGCCGCATTGGGTAAGGGGCGGTAAGGACAAAGCCTCCGTAACTTTTATTAACGATAAAGGCGTTAAACAAAACATTGCAATTAATGTACTTGCCCTGGGTAATTCCGTTGGCACAGGCGTAAAAGGTATTAAAGCGCCGGTGCTTAGGGTGAACGATTTTAAAGAGCTTGATAGCAAGAAAGATGAGGTAAAAGGTAAGATTGTATTTTTCAACGTGCCTTTTGATGATACCCTGCTGGCTACTTTTCAGGCGTATGGCAAAAATGTTATTTACAGGGCCATTGGCGCAAGCCGTGCAGCAAAATATGGGGCCATTGGTGTAATGGTACGCTCTATGACCAATGCAGTGGATAATGCCCCGCATACGGGTGCGCTTAACTACCTGGATTCAACCCAAAAAATACCCGCCATTGCTGTTGGCGTGCGCGATGTAGAAAAGCTGGACACGCTGATTGATGCTGGCAAAAGTCTTACAGCCGAAATATTTACGTACGGCAAAATGCTGCCCGATACCATTGGCCACAATGTTATTGGCGAGCTTGCAGGCAGCGAACACCCCGAAGAGATAATTACGGTTGGCGGCCACCTGGATGCCTGGGATGTTACCGAAGGCGCTACTGATGATGGTGCTGGTATTGTACAAACTATTGAAATACTACGCGCATTTAAAGCATTAGGATTTAAACCTAAGCACACCATACGTTTTGTGTTGTTTGCCAACGAGGAAAATGGCACACGTGGCGCAAAAGCGTATGCCGATGCGGCCAAAGCTGCCAACGAAAAACACATATTTGGGCTTGAAAGTGATGCAGGTGGTTTTACGCCGCGTAGTTTTAGCATACCCGTTAATACTGCCACGCAAGCCAGGCTTGAGGCCTGGAAGCCTTTGTTTGCAAGGTATTTTATTAACTATTTTGTAAATGGCGGCGGCGGTGCCGATGTTGGCCCTTTAACCGAAATGTTTAAAACCCCTACTGCAGAACTGCTGCCAGACAGTCAGCGCTATTTTGATGTACACCACAGCACCAACGATGTGCTGGAAAACGTAAACATGCGCGAGCTTAAGCTGGGTGCTGTTAATATGGCCGCGTTGCTTTACCTGGTGGATAAGTATGGGTTTTAGTAAGAAAAATTGATAAATTTGGGTAAAATATAGTTGTTATGGGTATGGTGTATGCGGAAATAGAACTTATTAACGGGGGTGATTTAGAATTAGTAAGAAGGGGCTACATGGATAAGGATGAAGTTAAGCGTATGCATGTAACAGCTTTGGTGGATACCGGCGCTTATATGTTGTGTGTGAATGAAAATATCCAGGAGCAATTGCAACTGGCTGTATTGGAAAAGAGAAAAGGCCAAATGGCTGATGGCAGTGTGAGGGAATATGATGTTGTTGGCCCGGTAGAACTAAAGTTTAAAAACAGGCGCACCCTTTGCAATGCAATGGTATTGCCCGGCGATAACGAAGTATTGCTTGGTGCCATACCACTGGAAGACATGGATGTACTCATCCACCCTTTAAGGCAGGAATTGATTGTAAATCCAGACCACCCTTATTTTGCACAAATGAAAATGAAATAGCTTTTTATCAACTACCCCGCATATAGTAAAAATATGGCAGGCCTCTTGTGTATATCAGGGGCCTGTTCTTTTTTCCAGGTAGCTATGCTTTTGGTACGTATCATTTCAGTAGCGGCGGTAATATCTACCGCTATACAAAACCGTGTTTCGCTTTTGCAGGCAGCCAGTACATCGGCAATAAGATGGTTATTGCGGTAAGGGGTTTCAATAAAAATCTGCGTACAGTTGTTTTTAGCCGAATATTCTTCCAGCTCTTTAATGGCCTTTTTACGCTCATGCCCGTCAATGGGCAGGTACCCGTTAAACTGAAAGGTTTGTCCGTTCATGCCGCTGGCCATTAAAGCCAGCAGTATTGCGTTAGGCCCAACCAATGGTTTTATGGCCGCATTGTAGTGCTGCGCCACTTCTACCAGTAACTGGCCGGGGTCGGCAATGCCGGGGCAGCCAGCCTCGCTTATTATGCCTATGGTGTCGCCCTTTTTCATGTGGGTTATCAACGCTGGCACAGCATCCTGCTCGGCCTTATGTATGGTGTACCACTGGTAATCATCTATCACCACCTCTTTCCAAATTTTCTTTAAAAAGCGCCTTGCTGTTTTTTCATTCTCTGCAAAAAAAACAGTGCAGGCTTTAACGGCATCCACTATGTAGCCGGGTATGGCTTTTTGTGCAGCATCGTCGTCCTGTAAAAAGGTGGGTATTAAATATATGGTGGCCTTGCTCATTGTTGTGGTTGTGTAAATGCTAAATACGGGCGTAACGGTAAAGGTACTATGCTTTTTTCTTTTCAGCCTCGTGCATGCTTATAGTGGCTGCAATTACGGCATATGCCGGTGCTACAATCATAAGGGGTTGCATTAAATAAAACACCAGCCCGTTGCCTATGGCCAGCCCGCGGTGGCTGCCAATAAAATAAATACTTTCTGCAGGCGATACATTTTTGCGTTCACTGCTGTAATCAAGCATGCTAAAGCCAAAATAATAACAGTCTACCAGTACTGCAAACAACGGGGTGGCCCAGCCAATAAGCGGCACCAGGGTAAGCAGCAATATGGTAACCATATAAACGGTTTGCCAGGCGGCATTGCGCAAGGCAATACGGCAACCGCGCAACGCATCTTTTTTTAATTGTTCGTAGTTAATAGGGGTGTTGGTGCCTTTAATAATCGCTTCTGTTTTTTCGCTCAGGTAGGCAAAAGCCGGTGAGCCAAGAATGAGCCATATATATTTAAAAAGCGAAAAATACAGCAGCATCTGGTTAATCCAAAAAAACAGCCCGCTAAGTGCGAATAAAAAACCCAAAAAGCCATCGTGCATGTGGCCCAGCCAGCTATTAAGCCCGGTAACGGTACTTATCCATCCAATAAAAAGGTTGGCTGTTTTGCCAAAATAATACATGGATACAAGAAAAAGGATTGCATAGATGATGCCGGGAATAATAATCCACTTCCACAGCCGGTGCGTTTTTATAAATTCATGCGCCTTTAAATAGCCCTGTATGGCAATAATAATTTCTTTGAGCAACTGGGGGTATTTTAGCGGATAAATTTAGGCGAATTGCAACGGAATAAAAATAATAATCTTTTAAATGGGTTTCCTTCCCCGCAGGCGGTAAAGCTTACTGCTGGTTTTTATGGTGGAACAGATGTGCTGGCAATTGGCCGTACCCTGCTGGGCAAATTGCTGGTAACCAATGTGCAAGGGGTTATTACCGCAGGCCGTATTGTTGAAACAGAGGCGTATAACGGTGTGGTTGATAAAGCCAGCCATGCTTATAACGGGCGGCGTACCAAACGTACCGAAGTAATGTACCGGCAGGGCGGTGCAGCGTATGTATACCTTATTTATGGCATACACCACCTGTTTAATGTTGTTACCAATGTAGCCGGTGTGCCGCATGCCGTGCTTATAAGGGCTGTGGAGCCTGTATGGGGTGTTGAGGAAATGCTGTTGCGTACCGGCAAGCAAAAGGTTGATGATACGCTTACCCGGGGCCCCGGCAATGTATCAAAAGCGCTGGGTATTTCAACCCTGCATACGGGGTTTGATTTATTGGGGGATGAGATTTACCTGCTGGATGATGGTATTGCCTACCCTGAAAGCGAAATAGCTGCCACCCCGCGTATAGGGGTGGATTATGCTGGCGAAGATGCTTTGCTGCCTTACCGCTTTTACTTAAAAGGCAACAAATATGTTAGCGGCAAGGTTAAATAACAACTTTAGCCCATTGCTTGCAACACGACATGGCAAATGCAGCCTCCCGAAACTTTAATTATACCCCGGCGTAAACCATAAACTCCCAGGCTTGTAGTTCAAAGCTCTCCTGCTGTTTAAAGGTAAACTCCAGCCCCGAAAAAATGTTTTTATACTTGCCAGCCAGTTCAGGGTGGTCAATATTAATGCGCAGTTTATCCAATTGCGAAAAGTTAAGCAATACCAATACTTTGCTTGCCGGGTCGTGCAGAAAATAGGTAATTAGATTGTCATCGTGCTGGGTGGGT
>CAZRDD010000215.1:0-8368 GCA_964598675.1 uncultured Parafilimonas sp. | reverse complement strand
CCCCTTGTTCTTTTTATAGCGAACTATGTCACTAGCGACCTGTTGTTTTGTTCGCTTAGCCTTGTATGGATAGGCTCCTTATTGTGGATTATTAACCGGCATACGATTGGTGCCCTCATATTACATGGGACTGTCCTTTTCCTGGCTTTTACTGTACGGTATAATGCGATGATCTACCCAATCGTCGGTTCTCTGGCCATCCTGTGTGCTGTATACAATTGGCGCGTAAAGCTGGCTGCTATACTCGTGCCCTGGACGCTGGTGGGCACCTTTATATGGCATAGCAGGGCGGAGGCCGAGCGTATCACCGGCATTGCGCAATTCCCGATCCTTTCGGGCTGGCAATGGGGCAATAATGCGCTGTACATGTATGAACACATTGACGTAGATAACGCATCTATGCCAACACCTGAAACCCGAGAACTGGATGCGATGGCCAAACAATTCTTCAAAGTGACCCCACCGGAAGAACGTGACCTGCCAAACTATGTTGCCAATTATTTTATACGGCAGGGTAATGCTCCCTTGAAAAAATACCTTGACACGCATTACCTGGTCCATTCCGACCTGGGGCAGGTGATTGCTTGGGGAAGGGTATCACCCATCTATGCCGAATTCGGCAAGAAGCTGATCAAAGAACATCCCGGGGCTTTTTTTCGGTACTATCTGCTGTTGAATACCCGCAATTACTTTATTCCGCCGCTTGAAAAATTAGAAAAGTATAACCTGGGCTATAGAGATTGCTGGAAAACAGCGCAGTACTGGTTTGACTGGCCTTCACCAACGCTGCATCCAAAAGTGCCGCCGCATTTCATGGGCCAGGTATTGGCACTCTTTCCATCCATGTTCCTTGTACTGAATGTATATTATTTATTCCTGCTCTTTAGTATGGCCATGCATATTCCCATCGCCCGTCCGCAGTTTGGCGCTGCCACCCTGGTCTTGGTTTGCTTTTTTGCATTGAACTTTTGTTTCAGCGTGTTTGCCAACATCATCGTGATCCGCTACCAGGTGTTCCCTATGCTGTTATTCGTGTGCTTCAGTGCCCTTGCAGTGGAGGAGGTGCTGATGCAAAAACTCGAACGCCGGCAGGACCGCAGATTAATACCAACAAATTAAACCTATGTCCCGCGCATCTTACATACCGCCACAGCTGCAGGCCGCCAAAGTGATCACTATCGCAACGGAGACCTCCTACACCCGGCTACTCAGGAAAATGGGGGTTAAATACCATGTGGAAGAACCCATTATCTTGATTGGCCGGTCGAATAAATCCGGGGGCTGGATACTGCATTTGTCTGTTGTTTTTCAGCAGGTGGAAAAGCTTTTTCAGACGGTGATTCCCTATCTCGTGAAAGAGAAAGCGCCTTGTAAAATATACCTGAACGAAGACCTTTCGCACAGCCTGCTCGATGGCAGCCTTGGGTATGCACAACTGGGAAAGGTGTTAACCGTTTACCCCGATTCAGACGAGCAGGCACGGAGACTGGCAGAAGGCCTCATGGAGCGTACAAAAGATTTTTTTGGCCCGGCGATCCCCACGGACATTCATTTAGGCGGCGTGGTCTATGCACGGTATGGAAGCATCAACCCTGTTCTCGTTACCGATGCTTCTGGCATGCCCCAGAAATATTATACCAACAAATGGGGCATGCAGGTGAAGGATGAATACCTTATTCCGTACAAGCCGTTGCCTTATGCCGATTGGCCTTTTGAGCGGTGGGCAAAAAATGAATTTACCAAACCATTAAAGTTTCTCAAGAGAAAATATGCGGTGTTTGTCCCCCTCAAGCAGGATGCGAAGGGAACGGTGTACCAGGGGGTGGATGTCAGCCATCCATGGAGGGGCCTGGAATGGTGTATCATTAAGGAAGCAAAAAGGTATATGGCCTACGATGAGCATGGAAGGGATATGGTCGACCGCCTGCTATGGCAAAAGGAGTTGCATGAGACGCTCCAGGGACAGGTCAACGTGCCCCGTATCGTGGATTATTTCTCTGAAGGAGGCAGTTACTACCTGGTGATGA
The DNA here is from genome assembly GCA_964598675.1 of uncultured Parafilimonas sp. Classification (GTDB taxonomy): domain Bacteria; phylum Bacteroidota; class Bacteroidia; order Chitinophagales; family Chitinophagaceae; genus JABDFW01. Next base: position 6,341 of record CAZRDD010000215.1, on the reverse strand, counting down.
AGCGCATCACCGGTCAAAGCTTCCAGGAAGTGATTGAATCGACGCTGAACAACCATGCGTGGTTTTCCGTCGAACAGCGCCACCGGAGACAGCTCCTGACCCATTACCTGCATATCCTGCGACAGGTACAAAAGCTGCACGAACTGGGTTATGTTCACCGGGATCTCACACCTGCCAATTTTCTTGTAAAGAAAGACGGTACAGAATGGCTGATCGACCTGGAGCTGTCCTACCATACCGGAAGAAACGTTCCCCATCCCGCTTTTAAGCTTGGCTCTGGCGGGTACATGTCGCCGGAACAGTTGGCGACGGCCGTCCCTACCGTCTGCGAGGATATTTATGCGCTGGGTAGCATGCTAAGCTGCGTATTGACAGGTTTCAATCCCGCCCGTCTTATCAAAGGTGGCGAAACAGAAAAGGTGCAAAAGCTGGTTCATTTTACCCATGATGCCAGCCTGTGTTACCTGGTGGCAGCTTGTACGGAGGATGATCCTACCAAAAGGCCGCCGCTCAATGTGATTATCCATGTCGTGGAAGACAGCTTGGAACGGGTTGACAGGGAGTCACCTGAAATGCCCAGTGTCAGCAAGCCTGCTGACCAGTTATTGAAATCCATCACCGAAGGCGGCTTGGTCGGGCTGGCAGATCCAGCTTTTTTGGGGCCGGATGGGATTTGGACCACGGGCCTGGCACAGGATACCGCAGCGGTGGGCAATGCACGCACGGACCGGATGGTCCTGAGCGGGTTCGGGCAAGGGCTGAGCGGCATACTGTATGTGATCGCCAAAGGGTACGAAGCAGGCTACCCCACAGGCAAACTAAACAGCACCTGGAAAAAAGCGCAGTTCTTTCTTGAAACAGGCGCTTGGGCTCCGGAAAACATCGCGCAAAATGCGCCGGGCCTGTCCGGTGGCGCAGCCGGTGTCGCCATAGGGCTCTGTAAGGGCCAGGCGAGCGGCTTCCTGGCCCGCAAACTTGCCTACCGGGAAAGTGTACAGGCTTGCCTGCAACGCCAGCAGCGAGACCTGGATCTTGCCGAAGGGGCGGCCGGTGTGGGTCTCGCGCTGCTTAGCCAGTACAACGGAGAGCCGTGGCAGGAAAAACGGCTGAAGGAACTGGTTAACCAGATTCTGGGCAGCCAGCAAAAGGATGGCAGCTGGCGTTTTCCCGATAAGAAAGGGAAATATCAAAAAGTACCATGGTTCGCAAACGGGGTCGCGGGAGTAGTATATTTTCTGGGCTCGTATGTGCAGAGGATAAAAGCCCCTGATGAAAGCGTTAAAGCGGCCTGGAAACACGGGCTTCACTGGCTGCGGCATAAAGCAAAATTGGAGCAACCATGGCTGGATAAACAGATGAAAGGCATACTGCCGCCTAAGTACAGCCTGCGCAGCGGGCTGGCTGGATTAGCCCTTACTTGTATACAGGCGTACCAGGTGACGCGGGAAGAAATGTACAAGGATTGGGCGACCCAATTGCTGCTGCAAATACCGTGTGCATTTATGAAAGCCGATCAGTCAACCTGGACCGGTATGGCGGGGATTGGGGAAGTGTACCTGGAGGCCTACCGGGCTTTCAAAAGCCAGCAATGGCAACACCGCGCAGACTGGATCGCGCAGTGTATTTGCCAACTTGCACGGATCAATGCAAAGGGAGGCGTCACATGGCTGGTAGAAAGCGGCAGCCAGCCTGACAGCAACTTGTTTGAAGGACAGGCAGGTATCGCTCATTTCCTCATGAGGTATCGGGAGCCCGAGCACATAACCCCGCTATTTTTCTAACAGACAAAATAAACGTAATATGAAAAGACAAGCATTGATTGATAGTCTGATTGCGCTGGTAGTTTTTTTACTCCTTTACGCCAGTATAAGTAAGCTTGTGGAGTTTAAAGGGTTTGTCGCGGCAATGAACCGCCAGCCACTGCCTGGATGGTCAAAATCCATTCTTGTGTGGGTGGTGCCTATCAGTGAGATTTTGGTTTCCTTATGCCTGCTGTATGATAACCTTATGCCAACGTTGGCTATTTACCTTCCGGTTCCTAAAAAATGGCTCACGGATGCAGCTAAGTTGAAAGTACGGTTAGCCGGGCTGTACGGGGCGCTTTTATTGATGGCCAGCTTCACCGTTTACACAGGCCTTGCGGTTTTCGGGGCGTTTCAGCATAAGCCGTGTGGTTGCGGTGGAGTGATTAATAATCTCACTTGGGGTGGCCATTTTGCGCTTAATCTTGCATATACTATGATAATATCAGCTGCAATTTGGTTAAGCAAACTGGATAAGTCAAGGAATACGACCCTCATTAAAGCACTTCCGACTTATTAAGGAGGATGAAACTTTCTAATACCTGGATTAAACTTCAGAAGCCCTTTCCATTGTTAACCTTACAATTTAAGATAATGAAACAGTCTAAATTGTTGATTGCCTTATTGGCTATAGTATTTTCCTCAGCCTCGGCATTTACGCCACATGCGAAATCTACAGTAACCTATTACACTTACATATCTGGGCTATGGCCGGGCAGCGCTATGGCATGGACACATACTTATAACCCACCCGTATGCCCCGCAATCCTTGGTAGCCCCTGTTCTATCAAAGCCAGCCCAGGTTCAGGTACGCATCCATCCCAATCTGATGTTACTAGTTTATACGCCCCTTCGCTAGGTTTCTCCGTTGCATATACATATGGTGCATTGCAAGTGCGAGTGACTTATGACTAAAACAAAATAATCTCTCAAAAATAATAACAAACGTATTCAATTGGCCAAGTTGAAACGGGGAAGCTGAAAACCGGTGAACAGAGTAAGCAGCACTATTAAACCTTTAATGCCATTTTTATGAAACAAGTAAAATTGCTCATCGCCCTTCTTGCGGTTGTATTCTCGGCAGCAAGCGCCTTTACTCCCCATGCTAAATTTGCGCTGACTTATTACAGCTACATTTCGGGTAAAACCGCTGCAAATGCCTCCGCTTGGACTCACACTACCGGGGCTCCTTCGTCCCTGTGTCCTAATCCGACTGGAACCGCATGCGTAATTAAAGCAGATCCTGGTACTGGGAATCACCCATTGCAAGCAGACGTTGATGCAATCAAAAGTGCATCGTCTAACTTTACAGCGAGAACTTTGACCATATCTGGGGGACTGCAAGCATACGTTAAGCAATAGCAAAAAGGTGCTGGATTGTTTTAATCCAGCACCTTTTTTATCTGATGTTTTGCGGTATGCCGGTTGCATCAATTATGCCTTGTGGCAATAATAAAGCATATCTGTCATCATTGGGTGGCAATGTGTAAGTCTTACCCATATATATTCTGGATAGCGTCTTTGCATATGCAGGTTCTAGATTTAATCTTTTCAAATCCATCCACCGAATATTACCTCGACCAATAAGTTCTTTCCTCCTTTCGTGTAAAATTAGGCCTAAAATATCCTGAGTGTTTGACGATAAATATGGGACAAAACGATTTTTTTTATATCGAGAAATAAGTAAAGTATTGAGATCCTGGATAGCTTTTTCCTTGTCCCCGGATCTGGCATAACATTCCGCTCTTGTTATAAACATCTCATCTGTAGCTATGCCAACATAATTGCATGCGTCACCTCCATCTTCATAACTTCCTTTAAAGCTGTAAAAGCCATTGGAATTGCCTCTAAAGAAGCACATTTTTCGTAAATCAGAGCTGTCATAAGAATTGTATAAAATAGAGTCGCAATTCCAATTAGGATATCTTAATATACCGCTTGGGGAACCTGCGACTGCGTGAAATAAGTCTTCTGTATTAAATCTTGAAAACGGAGTATTGCTGTTGAGATCAAGAGTATTAAAGTCAATTAACAAATTGTTTAATTGTAAAGAAGAGTCAGCATACAGTAAGGCGTTGTTATAGTCTGCCATAGACATATAGACTCTTGCCAATGCTCCATAGGCCGCCCCTTTTGTCGGTCTTGTCGAGTAATTTGCCTTATTGGGCAGTATAGCTATAGCAGCTTTTAAATCGGAAATAAGTGAATAGTAATTATCTTCAATAGAAGGACGAGTCGTCTTCGAGTTTATGTCGGACGTTGTTCTGTACGGAATACCTAATTCATTTTTCGCTTTACTAAATTCATATTGCAAGCTCATGTTGATCATCATGCAATGATGCGCAAATGCCCTATAAACCAATGCCATTCCCTTTGCTTGATTGTAAGAATCTAAGTTGGATTGGTCCGGATTTATCTTAACCAAGGTTTCTAAAGCTGTATTTGCAAAAAGTACAATTGTATAGCAATTCGCCCACGCTGGCTGTGAAATAGCAGCATTAGCATTCCAAAGATATTCATACTGTGTATTTATATCTCTTGAAGATACATATGAATCTGTTGCCCGATAGTTGTCATCACACACTGTTGCGTAAGCAGTAAGAGAATATAGAAACACATCAGCATTATCCATTAATGCTTGCGCATCCGCAATCGAAGTTGGTATTTCAAGGCTCTTGTCAGACTTTTTATCTAAGTACTTTTTGCACCCAGTTGACATCATAAGGACGATGAAAATAATATAGAATTTACTTTGCATATAAAACTATTTATTCTATTCAATTAAAATGTTGTTCTCAATCCGAATGCGATGCTAAACGGTGCAGGATAACTTGTTGGGAAGTCTGGGTCTAAATGCTCTTTATTCGCCCGCCAAAGTATGCCGATGTTGTTTGCATACATGTAAGCGTTAAGTTTTTTTAAAGTGTATCCTCCCATTTTAATTGGCTTAAAATCATAACCTAATGAGATATATTGCAAACGAACATTATCTCCTTTCAATACATTTGGAGTAGCATACTGATAGAACATATCTCTATAATTGTTTAGAGGATATGTCAAAGATGGAACTGTAGTCGTTTTTTCATCTCCAGGCTGTTGCCAACGCTTTAAAAAATCCTCATGACCCAGCCAGCCGCCCGCAAGAGCGGTGTAGTTAATTGTGCTTTTCCTGAAATAATATCCGAACCGAAAAGCAACCATGGCTGACAATGTAATGCCTTTAAACGATAGAGTGTTGCTTATCGAACCAAAGTACGGTGGTCTCCCAGTGCCCATCTTGGACAGTTCATCTAGAGATTTGGGGTAAATAAGTGAGTAATAGTCTTTGCTAACTACTTTGTTGAGCATCCCCTGAGGGTCGCCGTTGGCCGGATCTAAGCCAGCGAATGTGTAGGCATAAATCACGTATGGATCAACTCCTTTCTGTGGGACTATGTGTTGTCCTCCTGATTGTGCGAAAATTGAATAATTAAAATAGCTCTCTAGGTAGTTTGTTACTTTTGAAGTTACATAACTTGCTAATAGTTGTACGTCCCATTTAAAGGATGTTTTAATAAGTTTAGCATTGATAGTAACGTCAACACCATTTGTTTGCAACGATGCAATGTTTCTTGCTACGTCAGAATAGCCTGTTGTTGGATCAATTGGGGCTGGGGCAATTAAATCCACTGCATTTTTTTTATACCATTCAAGGGTGCCTGATAATATGTTGTTTTTGAAAGAAAAATCAACACCCAGATTGATTTGTCCATCTTTTTCCCATCGCAACTCAGGGTTCGCCGCAGTGTTAGTGCTAGCTTCAGTCAAGCCGGTGTAATATGACGTCCCTGTGTAAATTATTGTTGATAGTGCAGAGATGGTATTGTTGACATTTCCGCAATAGCCATACGTAGCTCTTAAGGCTAGGATGGGAAGAAATGACGACTTGTAAAAAGTTTCATCCGAAACTTTCCATTTGCCACCGACTGACCAGAGGGGAATGCCCCTGTGATTCGTGTTTACTCCAAACAAATTTGATTGGTCTTTTTTGATGCTACCAGATATGGTATATTTTGAGTTGTAAGTATAAGACGCATTGGTATAAAACGAAACGAACCTATTTGTTATATCAGTATAATTTTGACTGGATGGTATGCGAGAAGAATAACCAATTCCATCAAAAAAAGTATAGAAAACATCAGAATAATTGACATTGCTGAATGTCAACAACGAGTCACTATATCCATAAGCGGTGTTTGGACTTACGGTGGTTTTGTGTACCTGGTTGATTTCAGCCCCGGCAATGGCTGTTATTTCGTGTAGGCCCTTCCAACTCTTAGTGAAACTTAGTACTGGCCTAAAATTATGTGAAGTTAGATCTCCAAAAGAGGTATACAAAATTCCTCCGATTGGAATGGGATATGTTAAGGAGCTACCCGTACTTCCTTGGGTATATTGATCAACCATGTTTCTTGCATAATAGGAGTTGCCGTCATAGTACACCCGGTTCTGTGTATTCATCTTTTCATATTGGTATACTAATGAGACAGCGAAGTTTTT
>CAZRDD010000214.1:0-8391 GCA_964598675.1 uncultured Parafilimonas sp. | reverse complement strand
AGCCCTGGCTAATGGGGCTGTATTATTGCAGGAACTGGCAAACCGTGATTACGGCCGGGGTGGTGGCTTTGCTGATAGCTTTGGCAACCACTGGTGGGTTAACACGCCTGTTGAAAAATGATGTTTTGCTGCAAAAACAGCTTTAAGTATATTGGTGCATGGTAAGTAAAATAATAAAACTGGCGCTTGTGTTTTGCTGTTTGTACAACACGGTTTTTGCGCAGCCTAAAACGGATAGTTTATTGGTACATATACTTGCAGGCCATAAAAATGCAGTGCTGAAACAGGTATTGCAAAACCTTGATGAATACCGCCCGCAGATTATTTACACGCAAATAAACAGGGATAAAAACAACCGCCCCACATTTACCAACTATTATTACAATACGGATTCGTTGCTGTATTTTAATCCGGCCTCTACTGTTAAACTACCGCTTGCACTGCTATCGCTGGAGAAGCTGAATGCAATGGCTGTGCCTGGGGTAAATAAGTACACCGCTATGCAGTTTGACAGTGGCGTGAACACCCTTAAACCTGAATATAAAGACGGTACCGCGCAAAGCGGGCTGCCCAGCATAGCCCAATTTATACGTAAAGCTTTTTTGGTAAGCGATAACGATGCCTACAACCGTATGTATGAGTTTGTTGGCCAGCAAACCATTAACCGGCAACTGCATGCAAAAGGTTATACGGATGCCCGTATACTGCGGCATTTTTACAGGATGACCGAGGAGCAAAACAGGCATGCCAGCCAAATACGGTTTTTAAAAAGCGATGGCACCGGTTTATACACACAGCCACCGGCCTATAATGCGGATACTTTCGATTTTAGCCATGAAAATAAAATTGGTATTGGTTATTACAACAGCAACGACAGCCTGGTGCATGCCCCCATGGATTTTACAAGGCATAACAATGTTTCGCTGTACGATTACCAGCAAATGCTGCAGAGTGTTATGTTTCCAGCTTCGGTACCGGCAAAGCAGCGGTTTAACTTAACAAACGAGGATTACCGTTTTTTATACCAGTATTTGTCGCAGTTTCCATCAGAAACAAATTATCCTAAATACGATACCGCCACCTATTACGATACGTACGTAAAGTTTTTCTTTATGGACAGCGTAAATAAAACTATGCCCGAAGGTGTACGGGTGTTTAATAAAGTAGGCTGGGCTTATGGCTTTTTAACCGATATAAGTTATGTGGCAGATTTTAAGCACCATGTAGAATACATGTTAACTGCTACGGTATATGCCAACAGCGATGGTATTTTAAACGATGATAAATACGATTTTGAAACAGTTGCCCACCCTTTTATGTACAACGTGGGCCAGGCTGTTTACAAGTATGAGCTGCAACGCAAACGTACTTACCAGCCAAACCTTTCAGCCTTTAAACTGCAATACGAAAAGCGCGTAAACGATAACCGGCCTGTAATAAAGGAGGTAGATAATTAGAATTACTAAACATCAAGTATCAATACATTGTTCGGCTTTCTTTACAACATCATACATCAAAAAATCACACATCATAAATCAGTTATATGCTTTCGGCAAATATCTTTTCGTAAGCGCTGTTTTCTTTAAACATTTTTACACCATCCTTAAAGTTTAAGTAAGGCGCATTGTACTTACGGTGATTGATGATGCTTATTTTGTACAGCAGCTTCCAGTGGCGTATAATCTCCCGCCAGGCAAAAAATATTGAATGTGTTGGGTCGTAAATATGGGTTGGCTCGCTGCCAGCGCCATTAACTTCAATAAGCGAGAAGTTTTTGCCTTCCCGCAACTCCTCCCAGGTATTGTAACGCACATCCATACGGCCGTAATAAAAAGCTGGAATTTGCTGGCAAACAGCATCCATGGCAGCGTTAAGCTTTTCATCGGCTAAATGGCTTACATCAATAAATTTAGCACCGCGCGCATGGTTGCCGTAAGGCACCATTAAAAATTTTTCACCATTGGGCAATATGTTTTGTAAGGTGTTGCCGTAAGTGGCTTTTAATACAGGCATTTGTAAAATGTACCGCGTATCTGTAAGCAATAACTCCTCAATAGTGCTGGTGCCATTGCCTGTAACGGTTAAAAACTCCTTGCTTACTATGCCAGAAATATGGCCTTTAGCCTCGCCCGGCATACGGCAATAAAAAATGCCCAGCTCATGCTCAAATGGCACAAACTGTTGAAGTAAAAAATCAACCTTGCTGGCCCTGGCGTACTGCAAAACATCCTGAATGTTGTGCAGTTTTTTTACGCCTTTACCACGGCCTCCAATATCTGGCTTGCCAATCAAAGGGTAGCCTAATGGGGTATTGTTAAGCGCCTGCATTATTTCATCATCTGTTGCCCCTGCTTTAAACAGCAGGGTGGGCGGATAAAAGGCCTGTGGCATAATATCGTAAATATCTTTTTTGCTTTCCATTAAAAAACCGCCGTTTTTGATGGTTGGGTTAGCCGCATTAAAAAAGAAGAACGACCTGGCTTTTATACAAAGCCATATCCAGTAAAAATAAATGGGTACGTACACTGCGCTGAACGACCAGTACTCCCAATGCATTAGTTTTATAAAGAAAGGCCGACGGGATAATTTTTTAAAAAAATTCATTGCTGTATTATACCATTGCAAGGCTGTTGCTTACAGTAGTTTGTTTGGTGTAATGTTGATTGTTTTGCAGGTCAAGATACTGCATAATTGATAACCCGTTGTGCAGTGCAATGCTGGTGATGCTTACCGTAAAAACTTGTCCGCCACGGTTCATGCGTAAGTCGTTATTGGTATCGCCCTCCCCGCCAAAACGGTGGAAATGCATAATATCCCGCTGAGTTGGCTTTGGGTTATCGGCAAGCCATTTTTTAAACCACTGCTGCCGCCTTTTAACCACTTCTTCATCGTACAACGTGGCACTGCTCCATATATGCGGGTGCAGGTTGCTTAGTTGTGTTTGGTGTTTTGTATGCCCATCCCAGCGGCATTCGTACAGGTTGCCAGCATTAAACAATACCAGTGTAAATGGTTCAATGTTATGCAGGTTTATTTCTGCAAACGCTTCATACGGCAAATCATGGCTAACCACATCCATAAAAACCAGCCCCCTGCTTTTGCGGTAAGGTGGTGCGGGTACATGGCTTTTAAACGCCCCGTTAAGCAAAACGGCAGCATCGCCATTGTTTTTCATGGTAATCCATGTGCCGCCAGCATCCGCATCTTTCGGAAAAGTTAAAGCGGCCCCGTTATAGTTGTACACCTGCGGGGGCAGTGCTTGTTTACGCCACTGTTTTTCATCGCGGTTTGATGTTATACAGCATGCGCCATTTGCAGCAGGTAAAAAAGTTACTGTGCACATGCCCTGCGGTATTTAATAGTGGACGATGCTACGCCAAAACCCTCCGGCAGTGTTACTTTGGATACTTCAGTAATGCCCACCCGTATCAGTGCCATGTGGTGTACCGTATGCTCCAGGTTATATATTACTTCGCGGTAATAATTGCTTTGTACAATCAGCTTATCGTTTGAGTGTTCATCGTACCCCGCCTCCAGCAAAAGCGGTATATCGGGTCTGTCAATCGCGTTGTATATTTTCTGCAATAACTCACTGGCAAAGTTTCTATCAGTTTCAATGCGGTAATCGCGTTTGCGGTTTTCGTAATTAACAACGCCGGTATCGTAACCCTTTTCAAGCTCTGTAAAAAGCTCTATAATATGGCGCACATGCTGGCCCGTGGTTGCATTAAACAAAACCTGGCTTGGCTGTGTGTATTCTTTATCAGTAAGTTGATTGATAGACTCGCTCAACTGTACAAACACCTGTTGTATAGCCTGCTGGATTTTCATAAACGTTTGTTGGAGTAATTATCTAAATTAATTGCTTTTTTTGAGAATATTGCCTGCCAGGCTTAAAAGTTGGTTTTTATACAGCACTACCAGAATACTGCTGCACACAAAAGTGATAACGGCATAAATAAATAGTACATAATCGCCGTCAAACTCAAGGCCAAGTTTAGTGATATGGAAAAAGATAGCGCCTGCCATTAATCCAACACCCATTAAAGCGCCAAAGCCAGTGGTACGTGGGATTAGGATGAGGATGGATGCCACCAGTTCAAGCGAGCCGATACCAATTCTTCCCCAGGGTTCCATGCCCAGTATGGTGAACAGGTGTACCGATTGCGGTGCTGCAGAAAATTTGAAATACAATGTTTGCAGCATGATTAAAGCCGCGAGAATTTTTAACACCCATGTAAAAATTTTAAGTGCCATAATGTTGGTTTATTGGTGAAGTTGTTGTGAATAATTTGAGGTAAGTACGGGCAGCAAAGCAGTTCCTTTCAAAGGCGTGAAAGTTTTTTTTTTAAATATACCAGCAAATGTTATTTGCCCATTTTCATCACTTCGTTGTTTACAATGGCAAATACATGTTCGTTTTTTTTGGGGGAAATGGAGAACATGCCCGAAAATGCACTGAAGGCGGGCAGAACGGCATAGCTTTTTGAAAAATAATAACAGGGTAACCTCAGCGATTGCCTGCTGCCGGTTTTTACAACAATACCGGGGTGGAGATGCCCACAGAAATAATAAGGTTGCGGGTTGGTTGGTGTTTGCGTGTTGCTGGTTACCGTAGCCGTAGTATGTGCTGAATTTTGCAGGGCATTTATATCAGCCATGTCGTGTACAAAACAAAACCCATCCATGTGCAGGTACTGGTTAAAAACGGTGATGCCTGCATTGGCATAATGGCCGCTATGCAATATATCGTGGTTGCCTTTTACCAGGCAAACTTCAACATGGGGTACATCGTTACGCCAGCGGGTAAAAAGGTCCACTTCTTTGTTCATGTGGCTATGAAACATATCGCCGGCAATAACCAGTTTTTCGGGCTTGTACAATTGTATAAGATGAAAAAGGCGGTGCAGGTCATCCTTGTAAATGGCCTGCGGTACGGCAATGCCTTCTTTACGAAAATGCCCTGTTTTACCTAAGTGAAGGTCTGAGACAATGATGGCCTTCTGCTCCTCCCAAAAAATAGCCTTTTGGGGTAATAGCCAAAAGGTATTGTTGTTAATGGAATGGAGAACAGGTGCTGCCATAAGCGGCAAATGTAGTATAATGGGCGCTTAAAAACAGTTGCCCGTTATCCCCATTTGCATGTTCAGGATAACGGGCAACTAAGCGTATTGCAACATTTTATTAATACAAAATAGCTGTTTTCTCTGCTTCTGCTTTACGGTAACTTACAATAACATCAAGCACGTGTTTTGCTTTTTCTTCCAGCAGGCCGTATTCCTCGTTTTCCATAATGGCTTTACTTACCAGTTTACTGCCCATGCCCACGGCAACGGCACCCGCCTTAAACCACGATGCAATACTTTCTCTTTCAGGCTCAACGCCACCCGTTGGCATAAACGCAACGCCCGGAAAAATTTCTTTTACCGAACCTATAAACGATGGGCTTAAAAAATTACCCGGAAATAACTTGATTAACTTAGAACCATATTCTTCAGCAACCATTATTTCGGTAACGGTCATACACCCGGGGCTCCACAGCAGGTTGGCCTGAACCACTACTTTGCCAACTTCAGGCGTAACACCAGGGGCAACAATAAAATCGGCCCCGGCATCAATAAAACGGTGGGCATCGTCAACATTTTTTATGGTGCCTACGCCTATCATCATATCAGGAAAAGAGCTGTCCCTGGCTGATTTAATGGCTTTATATACCTCAAGGGCTTCTGCGCCACGGTTGGTAAATTCAATCACCCGCATACCAGCCTGGTACAGCGTTTTTAAAATGTTGATGCTTATGGTTTTATCAGCATTAAAAAACATGGGCAAAATGCCTTGTTGCTTAATGGCCGTAAGTGCTTCAAATTGTGTAGGCATGGTCAGTAATTATCTGGTTAATATTGTCAATTGTGTGATTGGTAAAATCTCCTTTTTCCTGCAACTTTCCAAAAGCGGCAGCGGCAGCAAATTCAATAATGTTGGCAGGTTGGTAACCGTTACGCATAGCAAATATAAGCGCTGCCATAAAACAATCGCCGCTGCCAATTTTATCGGCAATGCTGGTTGCGGTAAAATTACCCGAGGCATATTGCTGGTTGCCGGTATAAAGGCTGCCATAGTACAAAATACCCCCCGGCTGCGTGTTAAACCTAAAGGTAAGGGCCACTGTTTTACAATTGGCATACCTTTTTTGTATCGCTTGCGATGTTTGCAGCGCATGTTGTAAATAACCCTCCCTTATGTCAGCGGCAAGCAGGTTTTCGTCCATATCAATGCCTAACAGGGTATTGGCGCTCCAGATGTTGCCCATAATAACATCGCAGTATTCGGCAAGGGCTGGCACTACTTCAACCGGCTTTTTGCCGTATTTCCAAAGGGTGGGCCTGTGGTTTAGGTCTATAGATGTGGTAATGCCCAGCTTGCGGGCAGCTTCAAGTGCTTCCCGGCACACGGCTGCGGTGTTTTCGCCCAGGGCAGGGCTTATGGCCGTAAAATGTAACCAGCTTACGCCTTTAAACACCTCGGCCCAGTTGATTGCCCCGGGTTCCAGTTCGCCAAAAGCAGAGTAGCGCCTGTCGTATATTACACCGCCTTCCCTGGCATCGCTTCCGGTCATCACATACATAATGCCTACCCTGGCACCGCTAAAATGTACCAGGCTGGTATCAATGCCTTTTTCCTGTAAAAAGTTTAATATATCTGCCGAAACTGCATTGTTGGGCAGGGCCGTGCAGTAATGTACCGGCATGCCCCATTTGGCAAGCGCCACTGCCACGTTGCATTCCGCTCCGGCAAGGTTGCTGTGCAATACCTGCTGGTGCAGCCACGTGGTGCTGCCCGGCAGGGTAAGCCTTATCATTACCTCGCCAAAACAAAGCACGTTACCCTGCTGGCTGGCGGCGGGCAGGGTAGGGCTTTGGATATCGTTAGTATCTTTTTGCATATCAGTTTAAACAGATTGAAAAGCGTTTATATAAGCAGCAACGCGGCAGCTTTACTTTAAAGCCACCCATTGCATGTAGTTTTACAGGTTAAAATATCCTTTTGCGTTGTTGTAGCAAATATCCTGTATTATTTTACCCGTCCAGGCAATATCTCCAGGCAACTCGCCTTTCTCAATATCATCACCGAAAATATTACACAATATCCTGCGGAAATATTCGTGGCGGGGGAATGATAAAAAACTCCTCGAATCGGTTAACATACCTACAAACCTGCTGAGCAGCCCCATGTTGCTGAGGGCATTTATCTGCTGTGTCATGCCATCTTTCTGGTCTAAAAACCACCAGCCGCTGCCCCATTGTATTTTACCAGTACTGCTGCCATCGTTAAAGTTGCCAATCATGGTGGCCATCATGGCGTTGTCTGCCGGGTTAAGGTTGTATATGATTGTTCTGGCAAGCTGATTACTGCTATCCAGCATATCTAAAAACCTTGAAAGCGATGCCGCTGTAATGCTGTTGCCTATGGAATCCCAACCGGTATCGGGCCCCAACTGGCGCATGGCCCTGCTGTTATTGTTGCGTATGGCCCCAATATGGTACTGCTGCACCCAGTTTTTGGCATGGTACATTTTAGCAAGTTCCACCAGCATGAGGGATTTAAAAGCCAGCACTTCATCTTTCTGCACTGCTACGCCCTGCCTCACTTTTAAAAATATACCGGCCGCCTGTTGGTGCGTATATGCTTCTGCTATGGCATTCTCCAGGCCATGGTCGCTTATCATACAGCCATGCAGGGTAAAATAGTCTACCCGCTGTTGCAGGGCCGCCAGCAGATCATCCAGCGTTTGAATAGAGGTGTTTGTTACGGCCTCCAGTTTGTTAATGTAGGCGTTGTACACGGTGGGGTTTTCAACCGCCATCGCTTTATCTGGCCTGAAGGCAGGTAGTACTTTTATGTTAAAGCCGCTGCCGCTAATTTGTTTATGATAAGCCAGATCATCTGTGGGGTCGTCTGTAGTGCAAAGCATTTCCACATTCATTTTGCGCAGCAGGTTATGAACGGAATACCCCGGCGAGGCTAACTTGGCCGAACAATCCTCGTACACCGCCTTTGCAGTATTGGGCGCAAGCAGTTTGTGTACATCAAAATAACGTTGCAGTTCAAGGTGGGTCCAATGGTAAAGGGGGTTGCGCAAGGTGTAAGGCACCGTTGCTGCCCACTGCTCAAATTTTTCATAATCTGTTTTAGTGCCGGTGCAGTAGCTTTCATCAACACCGTTGGCGCGCATGGCACGCCATTTATAATGGTCGCCGTACAACCATGCCTGTGTAATATTTTCAAATTGGTGGTCTGCGGCAATCTGGTCTGGCGGCAGGTGGTTATGATAATCTATTATCGGTAGGTCTTTTGCAAATTCGTGGTAAAGCCGCTGCGCGGTGCTGGTGT
>CAZRDD010000213.1:0-8407 GCA_964598675.1 uncultured Parafilimonas sp. | reverse complement strand
TAATGGATGAGTGATGCGAGTACAGCCAGGTGGAATCTGGCACGTACACAAAACTGCGCTCAATGTTAAGATGCGGTATTGTTGCATCGTTGCTGTTATACGTATTGGTAATAATAGCCTGCCCCCGTAAATGGGTTAAAGGGCTGGCTGTAAAAAAAACTAATAATACGCTGACGTAACACACCCAATGAGTAGATGTTGCTCTTTTCATATTTACAAGCATTTAATAAACGTTAAGTTAGCAGTAACAAATTAATATTGGTTAGTCAATTTTTATGAATTGCGCAGGCACATTCCAGCCCTCCACAGCTACCAACGGCTGCGCTTTGCTTTTTGCCTGCGAAAAATCAATGGTTACTGTTTTGGTTTCGCCAGGCAAAACCGATACATAGTTATTGCTGTAAAAAACGGGCAACAGCCTTTTATGCGTAACTGCATCCACAGCGGAAAGCCTGTTAAAAAATGCCACCGGCCCGCCTTTGGGGTTGCTGATGGTTACAGTTGTTGTACCCTCGCCGTTTTTGACTGCTTTAATGGTAGCTTTTGCCGCAGCCATGTGCTGAAGCCCGCTGTAATTGCCGCTGCTGTCTGCCAGCCAGTAAAGGTTGTCGCTTACAATTTCCTTGTTAATATTCAGCAGGCGCAATTGCAGAAATACGCCTTCTTTTTTACCAGCAGCTTCCAGTGCTTTACCAATGGGTATATACCTTTTAACATTGGTTGGCCCAATTTCGTTAAATACCTCTGTTATGTTTTTTTCATGGCCCTGCATATCAATCAGGTTTACCTGCACCATCAGGTTGCGCTGGGTAACAAACGTATTGTTGGCAATCATTACCATACTGTCCACCGGGCTAAACATTATATGCAGTGCTTCGCTGCCGTTGTGCAGGCCGTAAAGGCAGGCGTTGGGGTCTAAATAATAATCGTACATCTGGCCACGCAAGGCTGTCCAGGGGTTTTGTGTTTTCCAGATGATAAAGCCCGTATACCAATCCCAGGCATGGGCTGTAAAGCCTTCGGCAAGGGCGCGGTACTGGTCGTAATTAAGCAACTGCGCTTTGTTGGCAAAATCTGCCGTGCTGGTGGGTTTGCCGTAAGCATTTATGTAATTGCCGTAACCGATGTATTTATGATAATCCCAAACGCTGTCTGGTTTATCGTTTACCGGAAAAGCTTCCAGGTTTTCTTTGGGCAAAAAACGTTCGAGCGAGGTGTAATCCCCCACCCCTACAGAGCCTACTTCCGAATTAAACGGAAAGGTGCGCTGCCCAAAAAATGTTTTTATATCCTGTATGCCATACGGGCCGTCACCATTGCCGCCAAGGGAGTTGAACGACATGCTGTCTGAATTGGAATAATCAAAAAAATACCGCGTGCCATCAAGCTTTGCAATAATGGAATCTTTCAGCGGCAGCAAAATATCATCTGTAGGTGTTATTTCGTTACCACCGCACCACAAAGCCAGCGATGGGTGGTTGCGTATCATTTTTACCTGGTCTGCTGCGCTGGTAAGAAACAGTTGGTGATCATCAGGGTATTGCCGCCTCACCCACTGGTTTTCTTTCTTCATTGGGTCCTGCCAGCGGCCGTTGCAATCTCCGCTGTTCCAAAAGTCCTGGAACACCAGCAGGCCATACTTATCGCAGGCATCATAAAACTCGGGGCGCTCGGTAATGGCACCGCCCCAAATACGAATGAGGTTCAGGTTCATATCCCTGTGAAACCTTACCTCTGCATCGTAACGCGCGGGTGAAAAACGGAGCATTTCATCAGAAATAATCCAGTTGCCCCCTTTTATAAACACCTTTTGCCCGTTAACCGATACCTGTGCGCTACGGGTATACTCATTCCACTGTGTTTGCAGTTCACGCACACCAAACTGCACGGTTTCTGCATCCAGTAATGTATTGTCATCCGCCTTAAACTGCAACTGTATGTTGTACAGGTTTTGTGCGCCATACCCGTTGGGCCACCACAGTTTTGGGTTGGTAAGCGTATACGCAGGTAAAGCTGTTTCGGTGGTTGTGTAGGGCAGCAGGCTAACGGTTTGCTTCACCATCTCCCCCGCAAGGGAATACTGCAAAACGCCTTTAATTGTTTTAGCTGTTGGGTTTTCCAGTTCGGCAGAAATTTTAATGACAGCGGGCGGCTGTGTTGCATCGCCGGGCTGGCGCACACCAGGCACAAGCGTTACCACGTGCGGATTTTTAAGGTTAACGGCCCCTGTTTTTTCAATGGTAACCTTATCCCATATACCAATGTTACGGTCGCGTATGGGCTGTATCCAGTCCCAGCCTGCAACATATTGGTGGGTAATGTTACGGGCAATTTCCCCATCCCCGCCCTGGCCGCCATTGGGGTTGCCTACCGGGTTTGGCGGGTACACAATAATGGCCAGCCTGTTGCTGCCGCTTTTGTTAAGGTATGGGGTTATATTATATTGCTGCCGCAGGTACATACCCGTTTGCAGTTGCGTATTAAGTTTGTGGCCATTAAAGTACACATTGCAACTGTAGTTTATACCACGCAGGTTAAGCCATACCAGGCCATCTGCCCCTTGCATACCTTCCTTAAAGTCCTTAATAAACCAATAGGTATAATAATCGCGGCCGGTATTATATATATCGGGTATCTTTTCGTTGTTCATGCCGTAAAATGGGTCCGGCACCAGTTTGTTATCCAGCAGGGTGGTAAGCACCGTACCGGGTACTGTTGCAGGCATCCAGTCTTTTACTGAAAAGCCAGCCTTGGACAACTCCTCACCAGTAGCTTTAACGGTACCTGCTTTTTTACAAAGCCAGCCACTATTAAGCTCATAATAGTTTTGTGCAAAAGAGTAACCGCAAGCAAATGCAAATAATAAAGCAACTGACAACTTTCTCATCGGTGTATGTTTATCCATTAAAAAACTTTCCAAAAAATATTCATGCGGCTACCGAAGTATTATACAGCAGGGTATGCAATACCTTTAGTTTGGCTTAACATTTACATTTAAGCGGCATTGGCATTTGCTGAACAGGGTAAAAATATACCTGTATAAAATGAATAAGAACATTGTGTACCATAAAGTTAAAATATTACTATCACGCGTTTATTTTCAACAATATTTATTTAAACATATTTATCACCTTCACCCCATCTATTATGAAAAGAACAAGCGTATTATCATTTTTACTGGGTTTTACCAGTTTAGCGGTGTCGGCCCAAACCTTGCCGCCGTATAAAAACCCGGCACTTCCGGTTGAATTAAGGGTGAAGGATTTGTTAAGCAGGATGACCCCCGAGGAGAAATCGTGGCAGATGTTTATGATTCCCGGCGACCTGGACCATGCCGATTCGTTGCAGTACAAAAGTGGGTTATTTGGCTTCCAGGTAAGCGCTGTGGCCAAGGGTGATGAAGCAGGCCAGTTGCTCAACTACAGTTCGGCAGAAAATGCCTACACGCTGGCCAAAAAAGTAAATGCCATTCAAAAATATTTTGTTGAAAAAAGCAGGCTGGGCATACCCATTATTGCTTTTGATGAAGCCCTGCACGGGCTGGTACGCAGCGGTGCTACGGTATTTCCGCAAGCCATTGGTTTGGCTGCTACCTGGGACACAACGATGATGCACGAAGTGGCAACCGCGATAGCGGAAGAATCCCGTGCAAGAGGCATCAGGGATATTCTAAGCCCGGTAATCAATATCGCCAGCGATGTACGCTGGGGCCGTGTGGAAGAAACCTACGGCGAAGACCCCTACCTTACCAGCCGCATGGCCGTTGCTTTTACCGGCGC
Organism: uncultured Parafilimonas sp.; assembly: GCA_964598675.1. Taxonomy (GTDB): domain Bacteria; phylum Bacteroidota; class Bacteroidia; order Chitinophagales; family Chitinophagaceae; genus JABDFW01. The sequence goes on along the minus strand of CAZRDD010000213.1, from coordinate 4,628 downwards.
TTTTGAGCGTAACGGCATTGTAACCACGCCCAAACACTTTATAGCCAATGTGGGCGATGGTGGCAGGGATAGTTACCCTATCCATTTTAACCAGCGCCTGCTGGAGGAAATTTACTTCCCGCCTTTTAAAGCCTGTTTTACCGAAGCAGGGGCACGCTCCATAATGACGGCCTATAACACACTGGATGGCGTATCATGCTCCTCCAACAGTTGGCTGCTGCAGCAAAAGCTTAAAGGCGAATGGGGTTTTAAAGGCTTTGTTATTTCCGATGCAAATGCCGTGGGCGGCGATGTAGTGCTTGCTTACACTGCCAAGGATTATGCAGAGGCTGGCCAGCATGCCATTAACGGCGGGCTGGATGTAATTTTTCAAACGGATTATAATCACCATAAATTATTTGCACCGCCTTTTTACGATGGCCGTATTGATACCGCCCGTATTAACGATGCAGTATCGAGGGTGCTGAAAGCCAAGTTTGACCTGGGGCTTTTTGAACACCCCTATACTTCCGAAGAAGAGGCGCAAAAATGGTTAAAGAACGACAGCCACAAGCAGCTTGCCCGTCGTGCAGCATTTGAATCAATTGTATTGTTGAAGAACGAAAAAGAAGTGCTGCCTTTTAAAAAGAGCGTTAAAACCATTGCTGTTATAGGCGAAGATGCTGCCGATGCAAGGCTGGGCGGCTACAGCGGCCCCGGCAATGGTAAGGTTAGCATACTGGAAGGGATTAAAGGCCGCGCGGCAGATTCCATACACGTACTGTACGAGCCTGGTTGCGGCATTAAAACAACGGAATGGTTGCCTATACCTGCCGAAAACTTAACCACTGTAATAGATGGTAAAACAAGCCAGGGGTTAAAGGGCGAATACTTTAACAACATCACTGTTAGCGGAACACCCGTTATCACCAGGCTTGATGCCGGGGTTAATTTTCAGTGGACGTTGTCTTCGCCCGCCAAAGGCATCAACCTTGATTTTTACTCCGCGCGCTGGACGGGTAAGCTAAAAGCCCCCGCCACCGGCACTTACAAAATAGGTATGGATGGCAACGATGGCTACCGCCTGTATGTTAACGGCAAACTGGTGGTTGATAACTGGCAGAAACAAACCTACAGTACCAGGCTGGCCAGCTACAATTTTGAAAAAGGTAAAACCTACGATATACAAGCCGAGTTTTTTGAGCCTAACGGCAATGCCCATATTAAACTGGTATGGACGGTTGGTGCAGATAATAACTGGAGCGCCAGGATTGATAAAGCCGTTGCTGCCGCCCAAAAAGCTGACGTTGCTGTTATTGCAGCGGGTGTTATTGAAGGCGAATTTCAGGACAGGGCCATGCTAAACCTTCCCGGCCACCAGGAGGAACTGATACGCCGTGTAGCTGCTACCGGCAAACCTGTGGTGGTGATATTGGTTGGTGGCAGTGCCATTACCATGAACAACTGGTTGGGCAATGTTAGCAGCGTGCTGGACGTTTGGTACCCCGGCGAAGAAGGCGGCCGCTCTGTTGCGCATACATTGTTTGGCGATTATAACCCTGCTGGCCGCTTACCGGTAACGTTTCCGGTGAACGAGGCGCAGTTGCCGCTGGTGTATAACCACAAACCTACCGGCCGTGGCGATGATTACAACAACCTTAGCGGGTTGCCTTTATTCCCTTTTGGCTATGGCTTAAGCTATACAACTTTTGCTTACAGCGATATGCAGCTTGATAAAAACAACATTGATACTGCCACTACTACAACCGTTCGTTGCAAGGTTACCAATACCGGCAAACGCGATGGCGATGAAGTGGTGCAGTTATATATAAGGGATTTATTGTCATCTGTGTCGAGGCCGGTAATGGAGCTAAAAGGTTTTCAGCGTATACACCTGGCCGCGGGCGAAACCAAAGAAGTGAGCTTTGCCATAACGCCTGCCATGCTTAGTATGCTGAATGAAAAAATGCAGACGGTGGTAGAGCCGGGTGATTTCAGGATTATGATAGGGGCTTCTTCAAGGGATATTAAACTCAAGGAAACCCTTACGGTGAAATAAATGTACAGCGGGTTTTATGTATAAAATGGCAAATGTTTGATTTTGAATAAAATGCAGATGTTTACTTTCATTTAATACAAAGCGTATAAAATCTGGTAGTTAGCCGGGCGTAAATAATAAAACAAAAAACAACTCCAATCAATGAATACTTTCTTTAAACTTCACTTTAGCAAAAGGATGCAGAAAGCAATGGCTGTGATTGCCTGCGCTGCAAGCCTTGGGGCAAATGCCCAGCAGCATAACCAAAGTGCTACGTATGTTAAACCTTCGGATACGTTGGTACAGCAAAAGCTTGACCAGTGGCAGGATAACCGTTTTGGGCTGCTGATGCATTGGGGCACTTACAGCGAATGGGGCATTGTGGAAAGCTGGAGCATTTGCCCAGAAGATGAGGGCTGGACGGTACGGCGTGGACCATACTCCGATACATACAACGGTTATGTAAAGGCGTATGAAAACCTGCAAACTACTTTTAACCCTACGCAGTTTAACCCACAGAAATGGGCCGATGCTGCGGCAGCGGCGGGTATGAAGTATGTGGTGTTTACCACCAAGCACCATGACGGCTTTTGTATGTTTGATACTAAGGAAACAGATTATAAAGTGACCTCCGCCAAAACGCCGTTTTCATCCAACCCCAAAAGCAATATCGCAAAGGAAGTGTTTAGCGCTTTCAGGGACAAAGGTTTTATGACGGGTGCTTATTTCTCCAAACCAGACTGGCACAGCCCTAACTACTGGTGGCCTTATTTTCCGCCAAAGGACAGGAATGTAAACTACGACCCAAAAAAATATCCAGAAAAATGGAATGCGTTTAAGCAATACACCTACAACCAGATTAAAGAACTGATGAGCGGCTACGGTAAAATGGATATTCTTTGGCTGGATGGCGGCTGGGTGCGCCCGTTTGAAAGCATTGATAGAAATGTAGACTGGCAGCGCTCCATCCCCTACAACCAGGATATAGACATGAAGAATATTGCCACCATGGCAAGAAGTTACCAGCCCGGTTTGCTGGTGGTTGACCGTACCGTTGCCGGTGAATTTGAAAACTACCAGACACCGGAGCAAACAGTACCCGCCGAACCGCTTGACCACCCCTGGGAAAGTTGTATAACTATGGGCGATAGCTGGAGTTACGTACCAAACGACCATTACAAGAGCAGCAATTACCTGGTACACCTGCTCATTAAAATTGTAAGCCGTGGCGGTAACCTGCTGCTGAACATCGGGCCTTCCCCCGAGGGTGACTGGAGCGATACTGCTTACGCACGCCTAAAAGATATTGGTGGCTGGATGAACATCAACAGCGGCTCCATCTACCATTCAAAGCCATTGGCACCTTACGAGCAGGGTAACATAGTGTATACCCAGGCAAAGGATGGCAGTTATAAATCTATTTTTGTGCTAAGCCCCGAGGGCAGCGATGCGGTAATACTGCCAGCCACCCTTAGCGTTGATGCCAACGTATTTGGCCCCAAAAGCAAGGTTACCCTGCAAGGGCAAAAAGGCAACTTAAAATGGAAGCCTGCGGGTGATAAAGTTGAAATTATCATACCCAAAGCACTGGTTGGCAAACAGGCGGGCAGCTATGCTGTTGTGCTGAAAGTTACAGAGTAATAACAGGTGTATACATGTAATACTAAAAGGAATGGTACGGTGTAAAGGCCGTACCATTCTTATTAGGTAACTATTCTGTAATAAAGTTTTCAATAGCCAGACTTTAAGGGAATTTCAACTACCTGCTGAATAATTATACCATATTAAGCGTTCGCAATAAAGGGAGCCTTGCGAATATAGGTCTCCTCAAAAAGTTGTTTCACCAGAAAATCTGCAATATTGCCCGCATTAATTTTATTGCCCGGACAATCCTCTATATTTACAGTTACAGAGCCGGTACTTTCGGCAAACTCAATAAAAGGCACCCTTAGTAAAGTCCAGCTAACGTTGCTGGCCACCAAAAGAGCGTATGCGTTTTGCCTGTCTTCCTGAATAATGGGATAGTTCATTTTCATCCATTCAGTGGCTGCAATTGTTTGAACAGATTTTTTATCAAAAGGCGTGTCTATATTAATACCTGCTACCACTATGTAACGCTTAATATCATAAACTGCCATTGCTGACAATATATTTTTTGTGGCAAGTGCTGCTACCAGCGGTTCTCCGGCACGTTGACTGATAGTGCTGATAACTGCGTTACACCCTTTTACTACGTTATTTATGGCTTTTGCATCACATGCATCTCCTTTAACTATCTCTATTAAAGGACTCTCAATTTGTAGATTTTCAGGATTGCGGAGGAGAAGCCTGCAACTGTATCCCTGTTTTATTAATTGGTGAACAAGAAATTTTCCAGTTCTGCCCCCACCGCCAAGTATGGCTATTTTTATTGTTTGTTTCATTGCTGTTATAAAATTTTGACAATAGTTTGAAGATGCTTAAATAATAATTCAAACAGTTTTACAGCTTTTTGTAGCTGCTTGGAGAGGTCAATATTTTATAAAGCAAGTTTAATATTACAATGTTAGTTATAAAATGAAGTAGCGTGGTAATTAATTTTTGAAAAAAGGAATAATGCTGTTACCGCCCA
>CAZRDD010000212.1:616-8425 GCA_964598675.1 uncultured Parafilimonas sp. | reverse complement strand
ATAAGGTTCGTTGCGTATTTGGGTACGGTTTTATCGTTGCTCAACTCCTGTATCATAGGCAGGTAATGCTCAAGCCGTACAAATTCAACATAGCGGTTTTTAATTTTGCGGCTGCGGTACCATACGTACATTACCACAAACAGGCCACCGCCTACCAGCAGTGTTACATAACCGCCGTGGGGAAATTTCTCCAGGTTGGCGATAAGAAACGAAAGTTCAATGGCCAAATAAACGGCCAGGTAAACATATATGTAGATGGCTTTTACACGCCTGCTAATCATAAAATTGGCAAATAGTACCGAGGTGCTTATCATACACAGCGTAATGGCCAGGCCATACGCTGCAGCCATGTGGTTAGAAGTTTGAAAATAAATGGTAATACCAAAACATCCGGCCATAAGCAGCAGGTTTATGCCGCCAATATACAACTGGCCTTTGGCTTCGGTAGGATAGTTTATCTTCATTTTAGGCCACAGGTTAAGCCGCAGGCTTTCGCTTATAAGGGTAAACGAACCACTTATAAGGGCCTGGCTGGCAATAATGGCCGCCGTGGTAGCTATTATTATGCCCGCAAGCCGGAAGCTGTCGGGCATAAGGCTGAAAAGCACTTTTGAGGAATCTATATCAAAGGTTTTACCACTGTAGTTTTTTAACAGGTAAGCACCCTGGCCCAGGTAGTTGAAAATAAGGGAGGCCTTTACAAAAATCCAAGAGATACGTATGTTGCTGCGACCGCAGTGGCCAAGGTCGGAATAGAGGGCTTCGGCCCCGGTAGTACACAAAAACACTGAGCCTAACAGCCAAAAACCTTTAGGGTAACGCGTTAACAGCTTAATGGCATACCAGGGGTTTAACGCTTTAAATATATAGGGGTCGTCAACCAGGTGGGCTATACCCAGCAATGCCAGCATTAAAAACCAAATAAACATAATAGGGCCAAACAATTTGCCTATTGATGTGGTGCCAAACTGCTGCATAAAAAACAACACCGCCATTATGATTAATACAATATAAACAATGGTGGTTTGGTCAATATCGTGCAGCACCTTAATCTGCCGCAACCCTTCAATGGCCGAAGTAACTGATATGGGCGGGGTTATCATACCGTCAGCCAGCAGGGCTGCACCGCCAATCATGGCAGGCAATACCAGCCATTTTTTTTGCCGCCGTACCAGCGCGTACAGGCTAAAAATGCCACCCTCCCCTTTGTTATCTGCTTTAAGGGTAAGAATTACGTACTTAATGGTTGTTTGCAGGGTAAGGGTCCAGATGATACAGGAAAGGCTGCCCATAATCAGGTCCTCCCCTATCTGCCGGCCGTTTACAATTTCGTCAAAAACGTACAAGGGGGAGGTGCCTATGTCGCCATATATAATGCCTAAGGCAACCAATAGCCCCGCTGCGGTGACTTTGGTAAGATCTAAATGCTTGCTCACTATGTGTGGATTAGTTCAAAAAAGTGTAACAAAAATAGAAGGAAAATTGCAGTTGTTTTAAAAATGTTAATAATACTAACCCCTTTTTAATTTGCTGCTGGTGTTTTGTGATAAAGTAGTTAATTTAACACGCTAACATACTGGTAAACCTTACATTTGTTAGTGAAAAAATAATGTATATATGTTTTGGAAAAGTACATTGGCATTGATGATTGTTGCTTGTACAGCAGGCTTTGTTAAGGCGCAAACCATTGTTTACTCTGAGCCAGACCGTGATGATGAGAGAAATATGAATTTTGCAATAATAGGCAAGATAAACGATCACTTTTTAGTACTTAAGAACGCCCGCTACAACTACGCCATTTCCGTACTGGACAATGACATGAAGCAGGTGGATAAAATAAAACTATCTTTTTTGCCCGACAGGGTTATTAATACTGAAGTGCTGGCTTACAAAAATTTTTTTTACCTTTTTTACCAGTACCAGAAAAAGAACACCGTTTACTGTATGGGGGCCAAATTTAACGGTGATGGTAAAATGATGAGCGACCCCGTTGAACTTGATACCACCCACATTAACTTTTTTAGCGCCAATAAAATATACTCTGTTATAAACAGCGATGACAAACAAAGGATTACCATTTTTAAAATAAACAGCCGTTACTCCGATAACTACGGTGTAACAACGGTACTGTTTGATGCAGACCTTAAACCCATAAAGAAAACGTACCTGCACATACCGATGCCCGAAAGAAATGACTTTTTAACGGAATTTTCTGTAGGCAACGACGGCACACTGGTTTTTGCAAGAGCCTCGGGTACCGCCCAAAGCGACAACATTAACACAGTATCGCTGCTGGTGAAAGGGCCGCTTGATGATTCCGTATCTATCAGCGATGTTATCATCCCCAAAATATACCTTGATGACATACGTATTAAAATAAACAATGCAAACAAGCATTTGCTGGTAACCTCTTTTTACGCCAATTCAAAAAGAGGGAATGTAGATGGCCTTTTCTGCTCTATTTGGGATATTGCCAGTTTTAGGGAACTGTACAACACCAGAACCACCTTTAGCGAAGATTTTCGTGCTGCGGCCAAAACAAACGGCAGCACAAGGTCGGCCCTGAACGACTTTTACCTGCAGGATATTGTAATGCGCAAGGATGGCGGTTTTGTAATTGCCGCAGAAGCCGCCTACAGCTCCTCCAGGGGAGGTTACAGCAACCGCTGGGATTATTTGTATGGCAGCCCTTACTGGAACACCGCCGATAATTTCATGTATGGCAACGCTTATGGCAGCGGTTATTACCCCTGGGGCAGGCCTGGTTACAGCGGTTTTCAGATAACAAGGTTTTACGCTGATAATATTGCAGTTGTATCTTTTGACTCAGTATCCAACCTGGAATGGTCGAAGATTATACCCAAAGAACAGTACGACGACAATACAGATAACCTTATAGGGTACGGAACCCTTAATGCGGGCACCGAAGTACACTTTCTGTTTAACGAGCAGCAACGCAGAACGCTGATACTGAGCGACCAGAGCATTACCCCCGAGGGCGAAGTACACCGTAACCCCACCCTGCACAACCTGGACAGGGGGTTCGATTTTATGCCGAGGCTGGCAAAACAGGTAGGCAGCCATCAATTAATTGTTCCGTGTCAATACAGAACTTATGTTTGCTTTGCTAAAATTGACTTTTAACAACAAACGCCTGTGGTATCATTTTTTAAAGAACGTTCGGCCCCGTCGGTATTTTTAACGGTAATTATTTGCCTTGCCCTGCACGCATTTTTTTTGATAAAGCCGCCACTGGTAATTACAAACCCCAGCGATGGGCTTATATATTACCTGCTGCAACCGCTTGTTAAGTTGCCAGCCGTTGCCATTAGTATTTTATATTTTTTGGTGGTAATAGTACAGGCATTGCGCATTAATTACTTGCTTAACGATGCCCGTATGTTTCAAAAAGCGCCCTTTACCGCAGCGTTGGCATATATAATGTTAACGGCGGTATGGCCCGCATGCAACAATATATCAGGTGCATTGGCCGTAAACAGCCTTTTTATATGGCTGCTTTTCCGCATAGTAAAATTGTATAATATAAGCCAGCCTAAAACCCTGGTTTTTAATATTGGGCTTATAAGTGGGGCTGCGGTTTTGTTGTACTACCCTGCCGCAGGTACTATACCCCTGGTATTTATTGCCCTGGCAATAACCCGCCCGTTTCGCATAAACGAGTGGCTGGTATTATTGCTGGGCATTATAACCCCCGCCTATTTTTGGGGCTGTTATCTTTTTCTTACCGACCAGTTATCAACGCTTAAAACCGTTGTGGCTCTTATACAATGGCAGCACATTGCATTTGGCCCCGTAAAAGCTGCTGCTGCTGCTTTAGGTGGTGCAGGTTTGGTAATACTTGCAGGTATAGCGGGCTGGCTGTCAAACCGTAATAAGTTAATACAGGCACGTAAAATATGGTCTGTTGTTTTCATTATGCTGGTACTGGTGCTGCCACCGGTATTTTTTATTAAAAACGCATGGCCTTATGCTGTGCTGCTGGCAAGTGTGCCCGCATCAGCACTGGCTGCAAATGCGTTTTTATACCAGCGCAGTATACTTTCTGCCCTGCTGTTTTGGCTTATGACAGCTGTAATTGTATATGTTAACTGGCTGGCACTTTAAAATTATGCCAGTATAACAGCATAGTTTTTTACATTTGCACCTTAAAATATAACAGCATGAAATATGGCGTAGTGGTTTTTCCTGGTTCTAATTGCGACAGGGATGCTCAGTTTGCCCTTTCCGAAGATATGGGTAAGGAAGTTATAATGCTTTGGCATAAGGATAAAGACCTGAGTATGTTTACCACTGACGATTGTATTTTATTGCCCGGCGGTTTTTCCTATGGCGATTACCTGCGTTGCGGTGCCATTGCCCGCTTTAGCCCAATGATGCAAAGCGTTATTGAGTTTGCCAACAAAGGCGGCAAGGTTTTAGGCGTATGCAACGGTTTTCAGATATTGTGCGAAAGCGGCCTGCTGCCAGGTGTATTGTTAAACAATGCGCACCAGCAGTTTGTGTGCAACAATGTATTTATTAAAAACAACAATGGCGAGCCACTTAAAATACCTATTGCTCATGGCGATGGCCGGTATTTTGCAGAGGACAAAATATTAGATGAACTGGAAGCCAATAACCAGGTGATATTTAAGTACTGCGATGCCTTAGGTAATATTGATGCGGCTTTTAACCCTAACGGTGCAGTACGCAATATAGCTGGCATAAAAAACAAAAATGGCAACGTGTTTGGCATGATGCCCCACCCGGAAAGAGCTACATCGGCCGCGCTGAGCAATACCGATGGAAAGAAGGTTTTTGACATTTTAGGATTGAATTAACACAATGGCCGGGAAGGTTGGCCTGCGGCATTCGTTTATACTTAAAATCATTATTCATGAAGTATTTTTCGTTACTTTTTGTAGCTGTATTTGCAAGTGTAACGGCTTTTTGCCAGGTGGAAAACCCGGTGCAATGGTCGTTTGCGGCAACAAAAAAAGCTGATAAGTTGTACGAGGTTGTAATAACAGCCACCGTAGCAAAACCCTGGCATATTTACTCGCAAACCACCCCCGATGGCGGCCCACAGCCAACAAAAATCAGTTTTAAAGCCAACCCCTTAATTGTTAAAGAGGGTGCTGCTGCCAAAGAAACAGGCAGCCTGCAAACCATTCACGACCCCAATTTTAACGTAGATGTAAAATATTACTCCGATAAAGTAGTATTTACACAAGTGCTTAAATTAAAGGCTGGCGTTAAAACCCATGCCACCGGCGATGTTGAATACATGGTTTGTAACGACAGCAAATGCCTTCCGCCCAAAAAACTTCCATTTGATATTGTACTGCAATAATTAAACAAACAAGGATGAAGCAAATAATTTTATTTTTTGCGCTGTACCTTGTAAGTATTCATTTATTGCAAGCCCAAAATAGCAAACCGCTTACGGTTTCGTTTGCAACTGAAAAGATAAACGACTCAGTTGCTTTGCTGCATATTAATGTAAAACTGCACGACGGCGCACAGGTTTTTTCTTTGAAAAAAAGAAACACCGACGACCCTTTTATTTCTCAAATAGTTTTCGATTCTTCTTCTGCCACTTATATTCACGCGGCTGATACTATATCTGAAACCGGCAAAGTATTGCTGCTAAGCGACTCTACCGTAGGTAACGCTGCCCGCCTTTACGTAGATAGTGTTGTATTCACAGCCACTATTCACACACCAGTTAAAGGGGGAGCAACGGTAAAAGGTGTATTTACAGCCTTGTTAAAAAAAGGGGCCGAATACCCCACCCAGGATGAAAAATTTACGGTGAATATAGTTTCGGCAGAGGGTAAAGTTTCACCAGCACCAAACGAGATAACCGGCAAATCAATAGGTGGTGTATTTTGGCTGTGCTTTATTACCGGGCTTTTAGCCATTTTAACTCCTTGTGTTTTTCCGCTAATACCTGTAACTGTTAGCTTCTTCTTAAAACGCAGCAAAACAAGGGCACAAGGCGTAAGCAATTCATTATGGTATTCAGTAAGCATTATACTTATCTACACCATACCAACCATAGCGCTTACAAAAATATTTGGCGATACTATTTTGTACCGCATATCTACCCACCCCATAACCAACCTTTTGTTTTTTGCTATTTTTATTGTTTTCGGCATATCGCTTTTAGGTGGTTTTGAGCTAACGCTGCCATCCAAATGGGCCAATTCTGCCGATCAGCAGGCTGGTAAAGGTGGCTGGCGCGGTATTTTCTTTATGGCGCTAACCCTGGTAATTGTGTCCTTTTCCTGCACCGGCCCCATTGTAGGTTTGCTTTTGGGCAGCACCTCGCAGGGGGGCAGCACACTGGCACCTATCTTTGGCATGCTTGGGTTTGGTGTAGGGCTTGCGCTGCCATTTACCCTGTTTGCATTTTTCCCGTCGCTTATGCAATCGCTGCCCAAAAGCGGCGGATGGCTAAACAGTGTTAAAGTTGTTTTTGGGTTTATTGAATTAGCCCTTGCGCTTAAATTTTTAAGCGGTGTAGACCTAATTTACCACTGGCATTTACTAAACCGCGAGGTATTTTTAAGCATCTGGATAAGTATAACCTTGCTGTTAAGCCTTTACCTGCTGGGAAAAATAAAGTTTTCGCACGATAGCGATTTAAAACACATAGGCATACCCCGCTTGTTTTTTGCCATTGCTTTTTTAAGTTTTTCAGTGTACCTGGTGCCAGGCTTATGGGGTGCCCCCTTAAAGGCATTGAGCGGTGTTATACCACCTTCTACCACGCAGGAGTTTAACCTGGATGAGTTGCAGTACAAAATAGGCAGCACCCAAACCACCACCGGTAACGCTGTTGGTAATGCTGCAAAACCACCGGTTAAGTATGTAGATAAACTGCATGTACCTTTTGGGCTTACGGCCTATTTCGACCTTGAAGAAGGGCTGGCCGCCTCCAAAGCATTGGGCAAACCTGTTATGTTAGATTTTACAGGCCACTCGTGCGCCAACTGCCGTAAAATGGAAGAAGAGGTTTGGAAAAACCCTGAAGTGTTGAAGAGAATTAAAGAAGATTTTGTTTTGATAAGTTTATATGTTGACGAATCAACTGAACTACCCGCTAACGAGCAATACACAAATGCAAACGGAGAAACCATTAACACTGTTGGCGCAAAAAACCTTGACTATGAAATTACAAAGTTTGGTTTTAATGCACAGCCTTTGTATATGTTTTTAGATTCCAGCGGAAAGCCTTTATCGGATATAAAATATGGATACGACTCCGATGTTCAAAAATTTATCGCTCATCTTGAAGAAGTAAAAAAAGCTTACAAACCATAACAAAGTAAAAGCCCCCTGCTGCCAGGGGGCTTTTATTACTCTTTGGGGAGAGGTCTTTACGAGCCAGGTTGCCACCTTCCGTTAATATTGTGCATGGCAAGTTCGGGGGAAACATCAATCACACAAAACCTTTGGCAAGGTGGCAATTATTTTAATTAATTATTTGTTTTTATCAGGATGTAAAGTTGAGAAACTTTTTAAATAAATAATATTAAAATTATCTGTTGATTATTAAAATCTTTATAAAGAAATCTGCTTCTCCGTCATCATCTTTCGCAGGTTTATCAAACCATAACGCATTCTGCCCAAAGCTGTATTAATACTGCAATTGGTAAGGTCGGCAATTTCTTTAAAGCTCATATCGCCAAAATGCCTCAGCACAATCACTTCACGCTGTTCATCAGGTAATAAGGCAAGCATATTATGCACCCTGTCGTACCCCTGGTTTTTAATCATGCGTTGCTCTGCATTTTCGTTAGC
>CAZRDD010000212.1:0-606 GCA_964598675.1 uncultured Parafilimonas sp. | reverse complement strand
AATAGCGGGCGTACGCTTAACCTTTCTAAAATGGTCAACACAAAGGTTGTGCGCAATACGCATGGCCCAGGGTAAAAATTTACCCTCTTCATTATACCTTTTACTGCGCAGGGTATCAATAATACGTACAAATGTTTCCTGAAAAAGGTCTTCGGCCAGGTATTTATCTTTTACAATAAATAAAATGGAGCTAAACAATTTGTCTTTGTAACGTTTTATCAACGCTTCAAAAGCATACGAACTCCCATCCTGGAAAGCAAGAATCAGTTGTGTGTCGGTTAAGTTTTGTGTACTCATATACATGCCTTTAAAAGGGGTTACTGCATACCATTGCGTACGAATGATTCAGTTATTCAGTAAAAATGGTTACATGTACAAATGAGTAATAGGCGTATATGTTTATGTGAAGACTGTGTGAAATTAGCAACTAAATGTTAAAACGCTGCACGCAATATGTAAAAGATTTGTGAAGAATAACACAATTTAATATTTCTCATACGTTGGCCAAGCCGTTTTTAAAGGTGTATGCAGGCAATATTAACAAGTGTGTTTCACCATAATTTACCATGTTTAAACAGCAAACAAAAGTGTACTTAATACTGGTGA
>CAZRDD010000211.1:0-8430 GCA_964598675.1 uncultured Parafilimonas sp. | reverse complement strand
CAACCATAACATCATCGCCAGCCACCACCACAAGCTTGTGCCCTGGTACAGCGGTAACACTTACATCGTCAACCGGCACCACGTATAAATGGAGTACCGCCGCTACTACTGCAAGTATATCAGTAACAGCAGCAGGTTCTTACACCGTAACGGTAACCAATGCCAGTGGCTGTTCGGCTACCTCGGCGGCCAAAACAGTAAGTTACACTACTGCGCCAGCCACGCCAACCATTACGTCATCGCCCACCACTACCACAAGCCTTTGCCCTGGTACTGCGGTAGCGCTCACTTCGTCAACCGGCACCACGTATAAATGGAGCACAGCGGCCACTACCGCAAGCATATCAGTAACCGCAGCAGGCTCATATACCGTTACCATAACCAATGCAGCTGGTTGTAAAGCCACCTCTGCAGCAAAAACAGTAAGTTATGTTACCTGTGCAACACCTGCCTCGCCCGTAACATCGGCTACCACAGCCACTACAGCTACTTTAAAATGGCGCAAGGTGGCCTGTGCGGTTAAGTATTATGTGCAGTATGCTTTGTCAACATCCTCCACATGGACAACCATTACCACCACTACTGCCGATACAACGTATTCGCTTACAGGTTTAACCAAATCAACGGCGTATAAATGGCAGGTGGCAAGTATTTGCACCACAACACCATCTATTACAAGCAGTGCTTATACAACCGCGGTAACATTTACCACACCGGCTTCATTTGCATCTGCTGGTACAGGTTCTGCCGATGGTTTATTGGTTGGAGGAAAGTCATTTGATGCAGCGGTATATCCTAACCCGGCTGTTAATACTGCCAATGTTACCATCAGCGGCATTAGCGGCAAAGTACTTGTTACGGTAACCGACCTTTCCGGCAGAAAAGTATGGCAGACTGAAAGCACCTCCACCAGGCAGGTTACCATACCTGTCAGCAGCTTTACAGCAGGTATGTACTTTGTTACTGTGAAGGATGATAAACACAGTAAAGTGCTAAGGTTGTTAAAGCAGTAGGTTTGTGATGTAAAAAGAGAAAATTTAAACCACTTATAAAAGGCCGTGCGGGTTATCCGTACGGCCTTTGTCGTAAACATGCATCCATGTAATTTGGCTTGTGTTGACTATTCCCGGGCAGGTACATCTGGCGGCTGATGGAACCTTTTAACATTGTTGTTAAAGAGAACACCAAATAATAAAAAATTAATTAAAATCCTCTAAATTTTAATCCTTATCAAAGCCCCTTATTTAAGGGTTTTGATATAAGTTTTTTTTATTTTAAGAAAAATTAACCTGTTTTGTAATTAATTGAAATTCAAATAATTGAAATTCTTTTCCAATCAAAGTAATCCTTTAGTTGTCTTTCTGCGTTAATTAATTTTCACTTAAAGCCTTACAGCAGGGTCGTTTTGACTGCATAAGGCCGTTTTATAAATGTAATTTTACAGCCTCTTAATCCAACTTGAAAGCGTATGTCCAAACTGTACCCTGTAAGGCTAAATATTGTTTTACTATTTATAGCTGTTTTTATATTCATTGCTGCACCAACCAATGCGCAGATAAGCACTTTTGCAGGTCGCAATACCTATTTGGGTGACGGCTTAGCAGCCTCCTCAGCAGGATTGTTTGGCCCCTACTCCATGGCGCGGGATGCTTCCGGCAACGTGTACATAGCCACCAGTAAAGATAACCGCGTACGGAAAGTAGCAGCCGGAACGGGTATTATAACAACGGTAGCAGGTACCGGCATAGCCGGTTACGCTGGCGATGGCGGTTTGGCCACGGCGGCAAAATTTAACTTCAACAACAGCTATCCCGGTATAGCCGTGGATAAAAACGGCAATATTTTCATAGGCGACTATGGCAACGACCGTATACGCAAAATCACAGTATCAACCGGCATAGTAACCACGATAGCTGGCACGGGTATAGATGGTTACGCTGGCGATGGCGGTTCTGCACTGGCAGCCTCCTTCAGCGGCCCGGCAGGTGTGGCGGTGGATACTGCAGGCAATGTGTATGTAGCCGATAACAACAACTCAGTAATACGTAAAATAACTATTTCTACAGGTAAAATCAGCACCGTTGCAGGCAACTACAATAACGGTGGTATATATTCCGGCGACGGCGCTTCTGCCTTGAATGCCGGGTTAAACTTTCCTGAACGCTTAACGCTGGATGTGGCAGGCAATATTTATATCTCCGACGGGCAGGACTTCCGCATCCGTAAAGTAACGGCCAGCACAGGCATTATCACCACCATTGCCGGTACCGGCACCAAAGGCTACAGCGGCGATGGCGGAGCAGCCACCAGTGCTATGCTGGGTGCTATTATTGGCATAGCGGTTGATGGCAGCGGCAATGTATATATAGCCGACCAAAGCAATAACCGTGTAAGAAAAATAACGGCCTCTACGGGCATCATCAGTACCATCACCGGCAGCACCACTGCCGGTTATACAGGGGACGGCGGCGCAGCCACCGCAGCCACGCTCAGTGGCCCTTCTGATGTGTTGACAGATGGCAGCAATAATGTATATATAGTAGACAACGGCAATAATGTGGTAAGGTTAATCACCGCCTCCACTGGTATCATCAGCACCGTTTACGGGGATGGCACCAACGGTTTTACCGGTGTGCAAACGCAGCTAAAAGCACAGCTTGCCCCCCAGGGCGTAGCATTAAACCCTAACGGGGATGTACTGGTAGCCGATGGTTATTATTACGATGTAAGGGCAGTAAACAGCGCCGGTACAGCATACATTTATGCAGGCACCCCCAACCCCGACCCTGCTTTTGCCAGCAAGGGTTATGGCGGCAACGGCAGCAATGCAAGCTTCCCCGCAGTACTGCTGAATGCACCTGTAGGCGTAGCCACAGATGCCGGTAACAACGTATACATAGCCGATGTAAACAACAATGTAATAAGGGTAATTAATTACAGCACCAAGGTGATAAGCAATTATGCAGGTACCAGCACGGCAGGTTATGGCGGCGACGGCGCAACAGCCACTTCAGCCACGCTGAAGCTGCCAACAGGAGTTGCCACAGATAAGAGCGGTAATATTTACATAGCCGATGCGGGCAATAACCGCATACGCGTGGTAAATGCCAGCACAAAAATAATAACCACCATAGCCGGTACCGGCACCGCAGGCTTTAGCGGCGATGGTGCAGCAGCCACTGCAGCACAAATAAGCAACCCCACAGCCGTAGCGGTGGATGGCAGCGGCAATGTATATTTTATTGATAAAGGCAATGCCCGTGTAAGGCGCATAGATGCCAGCACTAAATTCATCAGCACGGTATTAAGCAACAGCCATGTATTAACAGGCATTGCCACAGATGCCAGCGGCAATATTTATGTATCTGATTCTACCGCATTTTCGGTGTTGCAACTGGCGGCAGGTACGTATACCTCTAAAACAATTGCAGGTACGGGTGTAGCCGGTTACAGCGGCGATGGCGGGGCCGCAGCTTCAGCACAGCTTAACTACCCGGCAGGGTTGGCGGTAGATGCCACCGGCAATGTGTATGTAGCTGATGTAAAGAATAATGTGGTAAGGAAATTTCTACTAGCAGGCACGCCTAAAATAGCCAACAACGTAATCAGCACGGTGGACTCTGCGGTAACGTGTACCGGTAAAATAAACCTTACCACTTTAAGCGGCACATTGCCAACAGGTGGCACAGGCACATACACTTACCAGTGGAAGCAAAGCCTTGACAGCATAACATTTACCCCTATCAGCGGAGCCATCAGCCAAAATTACGTGGTGAACAGTGCCATCACCACCACTACATATTACAGGCGTTTTGTATCATCAGGCACATTGGTAGACTCAGGTAACGCCATTGGTTTTCACCCAAGGGTAAAACCCGTTCCGGTGATAAGCCTGGGTAAAGGCAGCACTGCCATTTGCCAGGGGGCTAAAGATACCCTTACAGCTTCTGCCGGATATGTAAAATACCTGTGGAGTACCGCAGCCACCACCAACAGCATTATTGATACAGTTGCCGGTACTTTTTATGTTAATGTAACAGATTCATTTGGCTGCACTGGTACATCAGCTTCTGTGGTAATCACTGTTAATGCCTTACCAGCCACGCCAACCATTACCTCATCACCAGCTACTAGTACCAGTTTATGCCCTGGTACAGCGGTAACGCTTACATCGTCGGCTGGTACTACTTATAAATGGAGTACGGCAGCAACCACTGCAAGCATATCAGTAACCGCAGCAGGTTCTTATACCGTAACGGTAACCAATGCCAGCGGTTGCGCGGCTACGTCAGCCGCCAAAACAGTAAGTTATGCTACTGCACCTGCCACGCCAACTATTACATCATCGCCAGCCACCACTACCAGCCTTTGCCCTGGTACAGCGGTAACCCTTACTTCGTCAACAGGTACTACCTATAAATGGAGTACAGCAGCCACCACTGCCAGTATATCAGTAACAGCAGCAGGCTCGTACACGGTAACGGTAACCAATGCCAGCGGTTGTACCGCAACATCTGCCGCAAAAGTTGTAAGCTATGTGGCTTGTGCAACACCCGCTTCGCCCGTAACATCGGCTACCACAGCCACTACAGCCACTTTAAAATGGCGTAAGGTGGCCTGTGCGGTTAAGTATTATGTGCAGTATGCTTTGTCAACATCTTCCACATGGACAACTATTACCACCACTACTGCCGATACAACGTACTCGCTTACGGGTTTAACCAAATCAACGGCGTATAAATGGCAGGTGGCAAGCATTTGTACCACAACACCATCTATTACAAGCAGTGCTTATACAACCGCGGTAACATTTACCACACCGGCTTCATTTGCATCTGCTGGTACAGGTTCTGCCGATGGTTTATTGGTTGGAGGAAAGTCATTTGATGCAGCGGTATATCCTAACCCGGCTGTTAATACTGCCAATGTTACCATCAGCGGCATTAGCGGCAAAGTACTTGTTACGGTAACCGACCTTTCCGGCAGAAAAGTATGGCAGACTGAAAGCACCTCCACCAGGCAGGTTACCATACCTGTCAGCAGCTTTACAGCAGGTATGTACTTTGTTACTGTGAAGGATGATAAACACAGTAAAGTGCTAAGGTTGTTAAAGCAGTAGGTTTGTGATGTAAAAAGAGAAAATTTAAACCACTTATAAAAGGCCGTGCGGGTTATCCGTACGGCCTTTGTCGTAAACATGCATCCATGTAATTTGGCTTGTGTTGACTATTCCCGGGCAGGTACATCTGGCGGCTGATGGAACCTTTTAACATTGTTGTTAAAGAGAACACCAAATAATAAAAAATTAATTAAAATCCTCTAAATTTTAATCCTTATCAAAGCCCCTTATTTAAGGGTTTTGATATAAGTTTTTTTTATTTTAAGAAAAATTAACCTGTTTTGTAATTAATTGAAATTCAAATAATTGAAATTCTTTTCCAATCAAAGTAATCCTTTAGTTGTCTTTCTGCGTTAATTAATTTTCACTTAAAGCCTTACAGCAGGGTCGTTTTGACTGCATAAGGCCGTTTTATAAATGTAATTTTACAGCCTCTTAATCCAACTTGAAAGCGTATGTCCAAACTGTACCCTGTAAGGCTAAATATTGTTTTACTATTTATAGCTGTTTTTATATTCATTGCTGCACCAACCAATGCGCAGATAAGCACTTTTGCAGGTCGCAATACCTATTTGGGTGACGGCTTAGCAGCCTCCTCAGCAGGATTGTTTGGCCCCTACTCCATGGCGCGGGATGCTTCCGGCAACGTGTACATAGCCACCAGTAAAGATAACCGCGTACGGAAAGTAGCAGCCGGAACGGGTATTATAACAACGGTAGCAGGTACCGGCATAGCCGGTTACGCTGGCGATGGCGGTTTGGCCACGGCGGCAAAATTTAACTTCAACAACAGCTATCCCGGTATAGCCGTGGATAAAAACGGCAATATTTTCATAGGCGACTATGGCAACGACCGTATACGCAAAATCACAGTATCAACCGGCATAGTAACCACGATAGCTGGCACGGGTATAGATGGTTACGCTGGCGATGGCGGTTCTGCACTGGCAGCCTCCTTCAGCGGCCCGGCAGGTGTGGCGGTGGATACTGCAGGCAATGTGTATGTAGCCGATAACAACAACTCAGTAATACGTAAAATAACTATTTCTACAGGTAAAATCAGCACCGTTGCAGGCAACTACAATAACGGTGGTATATATTCCGGCGACGGCGCTTCTGCCTTGAATGCCGGGTTAAACTTTCCTGAACGCTTAACGCTGGATGTGGCAGGCAATATTTATATCTCCGACGGGCAGGACTTCCGCATCCGTAAAGTAACGGCCAGCACAGGCATTATCACCACCATTGCCGGTACCGGCACCAAAGGCTACAGCGGCGATGGCGGAGCAGCCACCAGTGCTATGCTGGGTGCTATTATTGGCATAGCGGTTGATGGCAGCGGCAATGTATATATAGCCGACCAAAGCAATAACCGTGTAAGAAAAATAACGGCCTCTACGGGCATCATCAGTACCATCACCGGCAGCACCACTGCCGGTTATACAGGGGACGGCGGCGCAGCCACCGCAGCCACGCTCAGTGGCCCTTCTGATGTGTTGACAGATGGCAGCAATAATGTATATATAGTAGACAACGGCAATAATGTGGTAAGGTTAATCACCGCCTCCACTGGTATCATCAGCACCGTTTACGGGGATGGCACCAACGGTTTTACCGGTGTGCAAACGCAGCTAAAAGCACAGCTTGCCCCCCAGGGCGTAGCATTAAACCCTAACGGGGATGTACTGGTAGCCGATGGTTATTATTACGATGTAAGGGCAGTAAACAGCGCCGGTACAGCATACATTTATGCAGGCACCCCCAACCCCGACCCTGCTTTTGCCAGCAAGGGTTATGGCGGCAACGGCAGCAATGCAAGCTTCCCCGCAGTACTGCTGAATGCACCTGTAGGCGTAGCCACAGATGCCGGTAACAACGTATACATAGCCGATGTAAACAACAATGTAATAAGGGTAATTAATTACAGCACCAAGGTGATAAGCAATTATGCAGGTACCAGCACGGCAGGTTATGGCGGCGACGGCGCAACAGCCACTTCAGCCACGCTGAAGCTGCCAACAGGAGTTGCCACAGATAAGAGCGGTAATATTTACATAGCCGATGCGGGCAATAACCGCATACGCGTGGTAAATGCCAGCACAAAAATAATAACCACCATAGCCGGTACCGGCACCGCAGGCTTTAGCGGCGATGGTGCAGCAGCCACTGCAGCACAAATAAGCAACCCCACAGCCGTAGCGGTGGATGGCAGCGGCAATGTATATTTTATTGATAAAGGCAATGCCCGTGTAAGGCGCATAGATGCCAGCACTAAATTCATCAGCACGGTATTAAGCAACAGCCATGTATTAACAGGCATTGCCACAGATGCCAGCGGCAATATTTATGTATCTGATTCTACCGCATTTTCGGTGTTGCAACTGGCGGCAGGTACGTATACCTCTAAAACAATTGCAGGTACGGGTGTAGCCGGTTACAGCGGCGATGGCGGGGCCGCAGCTTCAGCACAGCTTAACTACCCGGCAGGGTTGGCGGTAGATGCCACCGGCAATGTGTATGTAGCTGATGTAAAGAATAATGTGGTAAGGAAATTTCTACTAGCAGGCACGCCTAAAATAGCCAACAACGTAATCAGCACGGTGGACTCTGCGGTAACGTGTACCGGTAAAATAAACCTTACCACTTTAAGCGGCACATTGCCAACAGGTGGCACAGGCACATACACTTACCAGTGGAAGCAAAGCCTTGACAGCATAACATTTACCCCTATCAGCGGAGCCATCAGCCAAAATTACGTGGTGAACAGTGCCATCACCACCACTACATATTACAGGCGTTTTGTATCATCAGGCACGTTGGTAGACTCAGGTAATGCCCTGGTGTTCCGCCCGCGTACAGCACCGGTACCTGCCATCAGCCTCGGCAGTGGTTCAACCACCATCTGTAAAGGCAACAGGGATACACTTACTGCTACAGCCGGTTATGCAAAATATGTTTGGAGCAATGCAGCCACCACACAAAGCATTGTTGATACGGTAGCCGGTACATTTTATGTAACAGTTACCGATGCTTATGGTTGCAGCGGCAAATCTGCCTCTGTAGTAACCACCGTAAGGGCATTGCCTGTACCCACCATAAGCCTGGGCAAAGGAGCCACAACTATTTGCAAAGGCGTTAAAGATACCCTTACAGCTTCGGCAGGTTATGTAAAATACCTGTGGAGTACCGCCGCCACCACTGCCAGCATTATAGATTCAGTAAGCGGTACGTTTTATGTAACCGTTACTGATTCGTTTGGTTGCAAAGGCACTTCTGCCTCAACGGTAATTACTGTAAAAGCACCAGCACCC
>CAZRDD010000210.1:0-8444 GCA_964598675.1 uncultured Parafilimonas sp. | reverse complement strand
TACAATAAAGGGATGAAATATCCGGCCGGGTGTAATATGACGTATACTAAAGCGGTGTTGTTAAAGGCTGGTGGCTTTAATAATGAGCTAACTTTTAGAAGCGATGACAAGTATATTTTTTATCGTGTTAACGCCCTTACTTCAGAAATATATTACAACCCGTTTACATGGGTATATCATATTGTAGACAATGCAAGGGTAGAGAAAAGTAATTTTAAAAAACTATTCCTAAAAACTGGTAACGAAGAAAAAAGGAGAATTATTTCGGAACGTAACAGGTTGGGCCTGCTTAAAAAGTTTGCAGGTTATGTAATAAAATTAATGGCCTCGTTTATATTATTCTTTGCTTTTGCGCTAAAAGGGCAGTTTGCCAAAGGCCAGTATATTGTGTTGGCACAATGGTATACCCTTAAAGGCTTTTTAGCAGCAAACGTTTACGTAAGATAGTTTGCTCTTACAAGTTTTTGCCAATAAAACGAAAGAAGCCTCCTTCTGTTAGTTTTGCCGGATTATTAACTTCTAAAATAATGGCATATTTCCATAAAGGAAGTGTGCCATTATTTTTTAAACAGGGCTAAACCCTAACTTGAGGCATCTTCTGCCCCTCCCCAAAAAATATTTCCCTTAATGTGTGATTTTTGCCAACTTACTGCGAATAATATAGCAGTAACAATACCTACGCACAATGGGCAACCAGCCGGATGATGATTTTTTGCAACTTATACAGGCCAACAGGGGCATACTGTTTAAAATATGCAACGCCTATTGTAAAAACAAAAACGACAGGGAGGACCTTGCGCAGGAAATTATTTACCAGCTATGGAAATCTGGCAAAAGCTTTGATGCCAGCCAACGCTTTGCCACCTGGATGTACCGCGTGGCGCTTAATGTTGCCATTAGCTGGTACCGCAAACAAAAACAGGCGCCCGTTGCGGTACCGTTACCCGATAATGTTGACAATTTAACAGCCATAGCCGAAACTGCTAACCAAAAGGAAACCGATATTAATCGGCTGCTGCTGTACATAAATAGTTTACCAGCGTTGGACAGGGCTTTAATGCTGCTGTACCTGGAAGCCAAAACTTATACTGAAATAGCGGATATACTGGGCATTACGGTAACCAATGTGGCTACCAAAATAAACCGTATAAAGGATAAGCTTAAACAGCAGTTTGCAGAAAGTGGTTAATGATTGATTTGATTGGCGGGATGAAAACCAATTTCCTTAGCCAGTTAAGTCCGTCTACGTTGATTATTCATTCGCTCATTCAATAACAAAAACTACGCCCTGGCGTTGTATAAAACTTTAAAAATGGAAGATATAACCTTACAAAACCTGTGGAAAGAATACGACCAAAAACTGGAGGAAAGCCGGGTATTGAACCTGCAAAGCTGGGCGTTAAACAAGCAAAGCTTTGAAATGATACAAACGCAAAAGGCAAAAAGCAAACTTAACAGGCTGGCTTCTTTTAAAATTGGCAGCATTATATTGGGTATTCTGCTTATGATAGTTTTATGCTGGCTTATTTTTAGTACCATTACATGGCAAGGTATATTCTTTAATATTTCGGCGGGTATGATTGTGTTGTTTACTCTTATAGCTGTTATAGCGTATATAAAACAAGTGGCTCTGATACGCCAGATTGACGAAAGCAATAGCGTTGTGGAAACACAGCAAAAGCTTGCCTTGCTGCAGGCATTAACACTGCGTATAACAGGTATACTGTGGCTGCAAATGCCTTTTTACAGCACTATATCATTAACGCCTGCCATGTTTGTAACAGGTGGGTTAAAAACATGGGTTATTACGATAATTGCCACCGGCACATTAACCTTTGCTTCGGTTTGGCTGTACCGTAACATACATTATAAAAACAGGCACAAAAAATGGTTTAAAATATTATTCAGCAGCCTTGAATGGACTTATGTAACCAGGGCCATTGAATTTATGGATGAAATTGAACGATTTAAAAAAGAGTAGCCGTAACTGGCTACTCTTTAAGTTATTGTTTATCAAATGCTACAGGAAAGTACCTTAAATTTATTGTCCTTTTTTTTAACTGCTGCCTTATCTCTGCACCTATTTTATTTTGTATCTTACACCTGCATAAAACATTCTGCCAAAAGTGGGGCCCCAAACCACCGATGCATCAAAATGGTTACCAAAGGGGTTTTGACTGTCCGTAATCAATTGTTTTTGATAGTAGTTATTCAGGTCTTCTGCACCAACATAAACATCCCAACTGCCAGTGCTTTTGCTCACTTGGGCATTCATTACAATGTATGAAGGGGAATTGGCAGCCCATTGATATTGCGGGGCATTATCGCCACTGTACGGCAAACGCTTTTGCCCAACCATCTGTATGGTATAATCAAACTTCCATTTATTGGCAGTTTCATACGCCAGGTTTACAAAAGCCCTTTGTTTGGCTACCAATGGGCGTTGCAGCAAATCGCCATGATAAGTTGTCTTAACATCAAACAGGCGGTAAGCAAAACGTACATCAAAGTGTTTAACCACCTCATAATTCACCTCTGCCTGCAGGCTGTTTGAATATGATTTGCCGTTTAAATTGTAAAAGGTTATTTGTGTGGCGCTCTTGTCAACATCTGCTACTACCTGGCTGGTAAAATCGGTGCGGAAAAAGTCTAAGCCAACGGTGCCCAGCCTGCCTGCAAGCGTAAATTTTTGGTCAATGCTTATGCCTTCATTCCAGGCTACTTCGGGTGCAAGGCCATACCCGTTTGCATTAGATGCAACAATGTTTACAGCTCTGCTGCTTACAAACCAGCCTAAGTTTTCGGCAAAAATATTGGCGGTACGTTGCCCCCTGCCTGCACTTAAGCGTATGGTGGTATTTTTAAATGGCTGGTAACGTGCATTAAGGCGCGGTGTTACAAACGCCCCATACAAGCTATTGTTATCTGCCCGCAACCCTGCTACTACATTAAATTTGGTGGATGCATCCCATGTGTATTCAAAAAATGCACCGGGTACCACTTCTTTTCTTTTGTAATTGGCACTGGCAAACATCTCGTTATAGTTATCGTACAAAAGGCTTAAGCCAGTCCTGAATTTATGGTTTGTGTTGCCTATAATTGACTGGTAAATAAGATTGCCGTAGAAATTCTGCTGTTTTGCATCGTAAGCTTTCAGCCCAAAATAATCGTTTTGTGTATGGCTGAAGGTTGATAGCTGCAAACCCACGCTTTTGTATTTTTTCTGCGGAAAAACGTACCCTATTTTACCAAATGCTTCATATCGCTCAGTATTAAGCCCCAGGCCATAACTCTTCGTGGTAAATTTATCAGCCGGGTTAAAACCAACCTGCCCGCCGGTTTTATCATCCCTCAATACCTTTACACCAAATTGTAGCATAAACCCTTTACTGTTATCATACTTCCAGCGGTTTAGCAAGGTGAACTGGTTGCCCGATGGTAAATCCCTGAATCCATCTTTGTTTACATCCATGTTTTTATTGGCCAAAAAATCATCATGCAGCAGCAGCGCAGTACTCCATTTTGTATTCAGTTTCTGGCTAAGGTTCAGGTTAATATCAGTTTTGCCAAAATCATTCACATAAGCATTAAGGTATAACTTCTCGCTTTTCTCCGGTTTCTTCTGCTCTATGTTTATTTGACCGGCAATACTTTCAAAACCGTTGGCTACGGAGCCTGTACCTTTTGTAAGCTGGATGTTTTCAATCCACGGGCCAGGTATAAAACTTAGTCCGTTAAAGGTTGCAATCCCTCTTGGCCCTGGCATGTTTTCCACGGTTAGCTGGGTATATACACCGGAAAGGCCCAGCAACTGTATTTGTTTGCTGCCGCTTACCGCATCGCTGTAACTTACATCAACAGATGGGTTGGTTTCAAAGCTCTCGCTTAAATTACAACAAGCGGCTTTGAACAGTTCTTTTTCGCCCCAAACCTGTGTACGCACGGTTGAAAGTGCGGAGGTATAATAGGCGCGGTTGTTTGATGTTACAGTAACATCTTTTAGCTGCCTGCCGGTGGCAAGTATAATACGCATTGCCTGCTGGCCGGTAACGGAAACAGTATCTGGCTGGTAACCTGTATAACTAATCACCAGCCTGCTGCCTGCTGCATCCTGTTTAATGGTAAAAACGCCGTTACTATCCGTCATCAACCCTTTGTGGTTGTTTAGCCAGTATACCGACGCGGCTGGCAGGGCATTAAAACTGCCCTTGCCGTCAAGCTCAACAACAACGCCTTTTACGTACCCCTGCACGGTATCTGGCAAAACTGTTTTTAACGGGTCACTTGCTTTTTGCAGTAAGGAGTCCTGCATGGCTTTTTCGCCAGACCGGTACAAACAGCAGGATGGCAGGCTGTTATAAACAATGTCTTTCGCTTTTTTATGTTGGGTATCGTGGCCTGCATTGGCAATACGTTGTTCAATTTTATCTAACGATACCCTTGATGGACTGTATACCAGCGTGAGTATTTTGGAGTCTATATTCCAATTAGCAGAGGCTACACCCCTGCCTTTAACAGCGGCTTCAATACGATGTTTGCATTGGTCGCAGTTACCATAAACGGTAATGGTAACTGTACTATCTTTTATTGCACCATCAGTTTGCCCTTTTGCATAACCTGCTATCGCAAGCCATGCAATAAACATGATAACCTGTTTCATGTTGAAAATAATTTAACCCTTGCCAGTTTGTGCAGGCATCAGGGTATTACACTGCCCGCCTGTTAGCAGGCAGTGTAATAAATAAATGTAATTCGCTTAAAATATGTGTGTAGCAGCACTTTGCGCCTTATGGTTTCTTTTCAACCATGGCCATACCGCATTTAGGGCATTTACCAGCTTTATGGCTTACTTCGCCAGCGTGCATGGGGCAGCTAAAGGTTTTCTCCTTAACAAGTGCCATACCGCATTTGGGGCATTTGCCGGGCTTGTTGGCTGTAACCTCAGGATGCATGGGGCAGGTAAAAGTTTTCTCCTGCACCAACACCAGGTCCATACCGCATTTAGGGCATTTGCCGGGTTTATCGGCTCTTATTTCTGGGTGCATGGTACAGGTATAAACGGCTTTTGCGGTAGTGTCTGCTGCGGTTTTTTCCTGTGCGAATATTACTGAACAGGCCATTAAGGCTATAGCGAGAAATATTATCTTTTTCATAAAATAATTTGAACATTGATTAAATAAAGTAGTGCATAAACAGGTAGATAAAATTGCATAGTAATAATCTTATGATATTTATAAGGCAGCCCTGTTTGGTTTATCCTTAAAATACCAATAGTTACTTAACCATTGCTCAAATACGGTAATTGCAAAACATTGTGTAGAGAGGGGAATGCAGTAAAGGCGGCGGGCCATTAATGATATTATGATTGCAGTTAGCGGCGGTTACAAACAATGCCTGGCTTTGGTAAACCGCAACAGCTGTATGTATTAAAACAAAACCGTTTTTGGCTACTTTAGAGGCCTCAGAAGCTTCGTGGCTGTCGTTTACTTTTAAAACATTTTGCTGGTGCTTGCAGCAGCCATCATCTTTTGTATCATTCTTACTGAATGCAATGGCGGATACAGTGGTTGACTGTAACCGTCCGCAGCAATAAAAACGGTTTACACTTACCCCAAAAACGGAGGCTGTGTAAATACATAAAAGCACGATGATGGCTGTTTTTTTCATTGCTAATGCAAATATATTATTGGTAATGTTTGTCTTGGATGATTTTAATCAACAGCGATGTTAAAATTTGTGCGTTTATTGCCGGTAATGGTTTGCCTTAATATTTTCTGCCGCCAGGCTCACCGTTTCTTCTATCCGCCTTTGCCGTGTCTCCGCTTTTTTGGCATTCAATATCCATTCGAGTATGATGCGCTTTGAAGAGGGGGGAAATGCGTGGAAGTTTTTTGCAGCCAACTTATTTTTCAAAAAAGCTTTCTCCAGGTCGGGCGGAACAACCGAGTTTTGTACATCTTCCAAAGCCATCCAGGTGCCAGATTGTTTCGCAAGTGTAATCAAGGCCAACCCGGCTGGTGCCATAAGCCCCTCACTTATCATTTTTTCGGCACGTTGCCTGTTTAATTTACTCCATTTACTGTCAGCCTTGCGCTGTGCCATAAAAAGATAATAGCTTTCAGCGTCGCGCTTGTTTGGCTTGCTGTCTACCCAGCCAAAACAAAGCGCTTCCTCAACTGCTTCGTCGTAATACACACTTGGGGTGGGGCTTTCTTTATGGTAAATAATCAGCCAAACGCTTTTTTCACGCTGGTGGTTTTGCATTAACCATTGCCGCCAATCTGCACGCGTTTTTGCACTTACTGCTTGTATGCCGTTTTTTAGCTCCATACCAAAGTATTGTACATATTAACAAAATAGAGGTATTAAAGTTCGTATCTAAAATACAGGCATAAAAAAGCCACCTTACGACTAAGGCGGCCTCTAACGATTGCTTGCTATATGAAAAATGAGTTATTCTCTTTTTGCAATGCAAATATAGTTTTATTTGTGTAAATAATACACATTAATTTAAAATTAACTCAAATCGTAGTGTATTGCCCATTTTTAATACATTTATCAAACCAAACTGTCAGCTTAATAAAAAAATGCTTGTTTCCATGTCTGAAAAACAAAACAATCCCAACCGCCGTAATTTTTTAAAAAATACAGCCATTGCCACTGCGGGTTTTTACATTGTGCCACGCCATGTATTGGGCAGAGGTTATACAGCCCCAAGTGATAAATTAAATATTGCTGGTGTGGGTTGCGGCGGCAAGGCCGAAGTAAACCTGCCTTATGCTTACAACAACGGCAGCGATAACATTGCAGCCCTTTGCGATGTAGATGACCGTATGGCTGCTGGTGCCCGCCAAAAATGGCCAAAAGCCCCGTATTATAAAGATTACAGGGTGATGCTGGAGAAAGAGGCTAAGAACATTGATGCGGTAATTGTTACTACGCCCGACCACATGCACGCCCCTATTGCACTGGCCGCCATGCAGTTGCATAAACATGTGTATTGTGAAAAACCGCTTACACACGACATTTACGAAGCCCGCATACTTACAAAGGCCGCTGCCAAATACAAAGTGGTTACACAAATGGGTAACCAGGGCAGCAGCAGCGATGATACCCGAAGGGTGGAGACCTGGATACAGGGCGGCCTTATTGGCGATGTGCATACTGCCCATGTATGGACCAACCGCCCTACCTGGCCGCAGGGTGTACCAACACCAACAGGTAAGTTTGAAATACCCAAGGAGTTAGACTGGGATTTATGGTTGGGTACTGCGCCACAAAGGGATTATAACCCGGCTTACCTGCCCGCCATTTGGCGTGGCTGGACTGATTTTGGCACCGGGTCGCTGGGTGATATGGGCTGCCATTTTATTGATGTGCCTTACCGTGCGCTTAAACTTGGTTATCCTGAAGCGGTGGAATGCAGCGTGGGAAGTGTATACACGGGCTTTTTTGAAGAAGCCGTTTATACTGACAGCTATCCGCCGTCTTCCATCACCTACATACATTTCCCTGCGCGGGAGGGAATGCCGCCGGTACAGCTTGTTTGGTACGATGGTGGTATGAAGCCCCGCAGGCCGGATGAGTTGCTGCCCGATGAACCAATGGGCACCATTGATGGCGGTATTATTTTTGAGGGGACGAAAGGTAAACTGATGGCTGGTATTTTTGGCACCAATCCTACCCTGCTGCCCACCAGGCTTATGAAGGAAACCAACCTGCCTGCATCTAAATTCCCCTTTGTGGAAGGCGGGCCTGAGGGCCACCAGCAGCAATGGGTTAAAGCCTGCAAGCAGGGGTATGGGGCGTACACCAGTTCGTCCTTCGATAAATCAGGCCCATTGGCTGAAACTGTTTTAATGGGCAACCTTGCGGTACGCGGCTATAATTACAGTGAAAAAGATGCAAAGGGCAACCTGGTGTACCCCGGCCGCAAAAAACTGCTGTGGGATGGCATAAACCAGCGCATCACCAATTTTGAGCCTGCTAACCAGTTTGTAAAACGCAATTACAGGGGCAGTTATACACTAAACTTATAAGCAGTTGTTTTATAAATGCAAAAGCTGGTTGCACGCGTAAATGTGGCAACCAGCTTTTATATTTAAAATGGTTAGCTGGTAAATAAAACCATCCATTGTTAGGATTGAAAAATGAAATTTATACACAACAAAAGCAAGCAGTTGGGCGTAGCTTTTTGCCACAAAGCTTAAAAGAACAAAGGGCCGAATGCTACCACGCACCCAGCCCCGTTCACGCTAAACAAGCGGCTCCAATTGCCCAAGCTCTTCATCGGTAAACATTCTCGACTTTACATAAAACCTTACACCCAAAGGTATCTCCAGGCTAAAACTGCTGCCACGGCCACGGGTTACATCTATTTCAAGTTGGGTGTGTTTCCAGTATTCAAACTGGTCGTATGCCATATAAAACGCACAGCCGCCTAT
>CAZRDD010000209.1:0-8453 GCA_964598675.1 uncultured Parafilimonas sp. | reverse complement strand
TTTGGTAGTGGTGGCACAACGCAACGGCCAGGGCATCGGTAGCATCAAAATACTGTGGCTTTTCTTCAATGCTTAAAATGCGCTGCAGCATCTTCCAAACCTGCTCTTTATCTGCATTACCGTTGCCGGTAATAGATTGCTTTATTTTTTTAGGGGAGTATTCCGTTACGTTTACCGCGTAATGCATGGCGGCGGCAATGGCCACCCCCTGCGCCCGGCCTAATTTTAGCATGCTTTGTACGTTTTTGCCAAAAAAAGGCGCTTCAATGGCAAAGGTGGTGGGCTTGTGCAGCGTAATTAATTCGCACACTTTGGCGTGAATCAACTGCAGCCTTTCGTACATATCTTTTTTGGATGACAGTTTAAGCACATCCATGGCAATAACGCTGGTTGCATTGCCAGAAACCGCAAGCAGTGCATAACCCATTACAACAGTACCAGGGTCAATGCCTAAAATAATCTCTGCCCGCTTGTTCATTATGTAAAAGTAAAATAGTTTGTACGGCTGTTAAAGCCCAAAAGCCCTTTGCTGCATCTTTTCAACCATTGGCATCATATAAACACAAGCCCGGTTAAATTAATACAGGTCGTCAAGCTTCATGCGCAGGTATTTCATTACGCTGCGGTGTGTGCTGAAAAAGGAAATGGTTACGCCAATAACAGCCATGCCTGCAAAAAGGTAAATGGTTAGCTGCGTATTATGTATCACCTTAAGGTCTGGCACAATGGTTTCGGCAAACTGTATAAACACCACCAGCAGTATAATAGCAATAACAGCGCTTATAAGGCCATTAAGCAGTGCCCTTAAATCCATAGGGCGGGCAATAAAACCACGTGTGGCACCCACCATCTGCATGGTTTTTATTAAAAACCGGTTGCTGAACATAGCCAGGCGTATGGTATTATCAATACTGATGATTACAATAACGCTTAACACAATGGCTATTACCAAAAATATAAGGCCTACTTTATCGGCATACTCGTTAAGGTTGGCCACCAGCACTTTACGGTACTGTACATCGCCCACCTGGCCAGGAAATTTTAATGTTATTAAATTGGCAATTTTTGCAATACTGTCCTGGTTTACATACTGGCTGCGCAGGTAAAAATCTATGCTCTCCGGCAGGGGGTTTTCCGATAATATTTTTTTCCAGTCTTCGCCGCCATCTTTCAACCAAATTTCTTTGGCTTTTTCTTTGTCAACATAGGTTACGCTTTTTGCATAAGGCTGTGCTGTAACAAAGGCCTTAATGGTATTAATGGAGTCTTTATTGCTGGTTAAAAGGTAGGCACTAACGGGTACATTCTCCTTAACGGCATTGCTGCCTTGTTTCACATTTAAAAAAATCCAGCCCATAAACCCAAGCATAAACAGCACAATGGCAACGCCAATAATGCTGTAAGTATAACTGGGCTTACCACGCCGCATAGATGATGTACTGGTTTTGGCCATGTTTACGAGTTATAGGTTTACAAACGGGGCAAATTTAGGTTATTCATGTACATTTGCAACGCTCTTAACGTTTTGTTTTGCAGCATTAGTATGCAACAGCAGGTTTAAAAGTTTACCTGTTACAATAAAGCGGGTTTGCACAGCAGGTATTTTTTACTGCTTGTAAACGCCTTAGCTTGCTGCCGCAACAATCATTTTTTAACACTTGCTAACGGGCCAACCGGTAACCCATACCACCTGTAAACCCGTTACATTGCGAACATTGAAGGTGGAATTTTTTATGGAATACAATTTTAGGGAAATAGAGAAGAAATGGCAACAGCACTGGAAAGATACAGGTGCTTATAAAGTGCTTAACAACAGTGCCAAACCCAAATATTATGTGCTGGATATGTTTCCCTACCCCAGTGGTGCGGGGCTGCATGTGGGCCACCCGTTAGGGTATATTGCCAGCGATATTTTTGCGCGCTTTAAAAGGCTTAAAGGGTACAACGTATTGCACCCAATGGGTTACGATGCGTTTGGGCTGCCTGCCGAACAATACGCTATTGAAAAAGGTGTACACCCGGCTGTATCTACCGAGCAGAATATTCAAAACTTTCGCAAACAGCTTGATAATATTGGCTTTTGTTACGACTGGGACCGCGAAGTGCGCACCAGCGACCCTGGCTACTACAAGTGGACCCAGTGGATATTTTTACAACTGTTTAAAAGCTTTTATAATAAGGTTATTAACCGGGCAGACAGCATTGACGTGCTGGTGGCCTCCTTTGAAAAAGAGGGTAATGCTGTACACCTATTCCCTGCATCGGCCAATTACCAGCCTGCCAGTTTTACTGCTGCAGACTGGGCCAGCTTTAGCGAGGCGCAGCAGCAGGATATTTTAATGCAGTACCGCCTGGCTTATTGTGGTATTGGCGAGGTTAACTGGTGCGAGGCACTTGGTACTGTTTTAGCCAATGATGAGGTGGTAAACGGCGTTAGTGAACGTGGCGGCTACCCCGTGGTTAAAAAGAAACTGCGCCAGTGGTACCTGCGCATTACCGAATATGCCGACCGCCTGCTGGAAGGGCTGGAGCGTATTGAGTTTAGCGATGCCATGAAGGAAATGCAAAGCAACTGGATTGGCAAGAGCAGCGGTGCGGAAATGGATTTTGAAATAGCCGAAACCGGGGCTACACTGCGTGTGTACACCACCCGCCCCGATACCATTTTTGGCGTTGATTTTATGGTAATTGCCCCGGAACACGACCTGGTGGAAAAAATTACCACAGAAGGCCAGAAAGCTTCGGTGGAAGAATACATTGCCTACGTTAAAAGCCGCAGTGAGCGGGAGCGTATGGCGGAGAAAAAAATTACCGGTTGCTTTACAGGCGCTTATGCCGTTAACCCGTTTGATGGCAAACAAATACCTATATGGATTAGCGAGTATGTGCTGGCGGGCTATGGCACCGGTGCTATTATGGCCGTACCCTGCGGCGATGAACGCGATTTTAAATTTGCCAAACACTTTAATATACCGGTAACCAACATTATTGGCAACCATTTTAACGGCGAAGAAGCCAACCCCACCAAAGATGCTGTGCTTGAAAACAGCGGCTTTTTAAACGGTATGGTTATGCGCAAGGCCATTGAGGTGGTTTGTACCAAAATTGAAGAAATGGGTATTGGCAAGCGCAAGGTTAACTTTCGCATGCGCGATGCCGCTTTTAGCCGCCAGCGTTACTGGGGCGAGCCCTTCCCTATAAAGTGGATAGATGGTATTGCCCGCCCGATGGATGAAAGTGAATTGCCTTTGGAACTTCCGCATGTAGATAAATATGGACCTGGGCCGGAAGGCGAAGGGCCGCTCGCTAACATACAGGCGTGGACGGAGCAGCAGCTTGAAACCAACACCATGCCTGGCTATGCAGGCAGCAGTTGGTATTTTTTACGCTATATGGACCCCGCCAATAACGATGCTTTTTGTAGCCGCAGCGCCAGCGATTACTGGGGCCAGGTGGATTTATACATTGGCGGTACCGAACACGCTGTAGGCCATTTGCTGTACAGCCGCATGTGGACAAAAGCACTGCACGACCTTGGGCATATTGGCCACGATGAGCCTTATAAAAAACTGGTAAACCAGGGTATGATACAGGGCAGCAGCAGGTTTGTTTACAGGGATAAACTAAATGCAGACCGT
Organism: uncultured Parafilimonas sp.; assembly: GCA_964598675.1. Lineage (GTDB taxonomy): Bacteria > Bacteroidota > Bacteroidia > Chitinophagales > Chitinophagaceae > JABDFW01. Next base: position 4,815 of record CAZRDD010000209.1, on the reverse strand, counting down.
TTTGTTTCGTTTGGTAAAAAGGAGGAGTATGAAGCAATTCCTATTCATGTTGATGTAAATATTGTTGATGGATTTGAATTAGATATTGAGGCATTTAAGAAGTGGAAGCCTGATTTTGCCAATGCAGAATTTGTGCTGGAAGACGGCAAATACATTTGCGGTGCAGAGGTAGAAAAGATGTCCAAATCAAAATACAATACCGTTAACCCGGATGATTTGGTAGCCAAATACGGCGCAGATACCTTCCGTATGTACGAAATGTTCCTGGGGCCGGTGGAACAAAGCAAACCCTGGGATACCAAAGGTATTGAGGGGGTTCACCGCTTTTTACGCAAGCTGTGGCGTATGTTTTTTGATGAGATAAAAGGCAAGGTGTGGACAGATGCCAAAGCCACCGATGCAGAATTAAAAATACTGCACAAGGCCATTAAAAAAATTGAAGAGGATACAGAGCGCTTTTCGTTTAACACGGCTGTTAGTGCTTTTATGGTTTGCGTAAACGAGCTTACCGATGCCAAATGTAACAAAAAGGAAATACTGGAGCCATTGGTTATTATGCTTACGCCTTACGCCCCCCATATAGCAGAGGAACTCTACAGGGCGCTAAACGGCCAGGCGGCTTCGGTGCTGGATGCCCCCTTCCCAACCTTTGAGGCTAAATACCTGGTTGAATCATCTAAGGAGTACCCGGTTAGCATAAACGGCAAGCTGCGCACCACCATAACCATGCCTTTGGGTTTAACCCAAAGCGAGGTGGAAGCTACCGTGCTTGCCAACGATGTTGTGGTTAAATGGCTGGAAGGCAAACCGCACAAAAAGCTTATTTACGTGCCTAACAAAATGGTTAATGTGGTGGTATAATACCCTGCCGCATATAATAACTATCGCAGCGTTGTATGGAAATTGTTTCTGTACAACGCTGTTTTTTTGTGGGGTGGTGTAGCATACTATAGATTTGACCATTTCACCAAGGTTACAAAAAGAGGGAAAACAACCAAAGACCCCTTCAACAATTTCCGGAAACAGTTGTTATACAAAAATGAAGTTATTACTTTCATTACTCATCACACTTGCAGTTGGCAGTATAGCAGGCATTGCTACCGCTTCTTCTATAGGCACCTGGTATGCGGGGCTTAATAAGCCTTTTTTTAATCCCCCCAACTGGATATTTGCCCCCGTGTGGACTACGCTGTATATTCTTATGGGTATTGCACTGTTTTTAATATGGCGGTTGCCAGCTTCGCCCGCCCGCAATAAGGCATTGCCCATTTTTTTCGCGCAACTGGCGTTAAACTTTGCCTGGAGTTTTATCTTTTTCAATTTTCACCAAACGGGTGCCGCCTTTGCTGAGATATTATTAATGTGGGCAGCCATTGTAATAACCATCAGGCATTTTTATGCGCTGCAAAAAGTAGCCGCCTGGCTGTTAGTGCCATACCTGTTATGGGTAAGTTTTGCCTCGGTGCTAAACTTCAGCATCTGGCATCTCAATTAGTTATCAGGTGGTGCATGTAATTATTGCCTGTTCATCAACCACTCCTTCAACGCATCAAAACCCGGCTCCATTAAAATACTTAGCTTTTTACGGCTGCTTAAATACTGCACATTTTGCGGAAAAGGTATTTGCGTACCCGTTGACTGCTCAACCACTTCGGGAAATTTAACCGGGTGCGCTGTTTCTAAAAAAATACCCTTGTCGGCCGGGTGTTGCTGCAGGTATTGGCCTAATGCATAGTAGCCAACGGCCCCATGCGGGTCAAGCATATATTGGTGTTGCTGGTACACTGTTTTTATAGTTTCAGCAGTTGTTTCATCGCTAATGCTGTAGCTGCTAAGCACCTTTGTAAGATCTTCTCTTTTTTGGTTAAACATTTCGAGTATGCGTACAAAATTGCTTGGGTTGCCTACATCCATCGCATTGCTAATGGTTGCTATGGCTGGTTGGGCTTTGTATTCGCCACCCTGTAAAAACTGTGGCACCACATCGTTGGCATTACAGGCTGCAATAAAATGCTTAACAGGCAGGCCAGACATATAGGCTACCATGCCTGCGCAAATATTACCAAAATTGCCGCTGGGTACACATACAACCGGCGGCTGAGTATGCTGCCATTGCTGGTAAGCCAAAAAATAATATAACTGCTGCGGCAGCCAGCGCGCCACGTTAATAGAGTTGGCCGATGTAAGCGAAAGCTTGTTGTTTAAATCAGCATCCATAAAAGCCTGTTTCACCATCGCCTGGCAGTCGTCAAAAGTGCCATTTACTTCAAGGGCAGTTATGTTTTGCCCCAGGGTGGTAAGCTGCAGCTCCTGTATGGGGCTAACCTTGCCCGATGGGTACAGTATCACCACATCAACACCTTCCACCCCTAAAAAACCATTGGCTACTGCGCCGCCCGTATCGCCGGAGGTTGCCACCAGCACCGTAGTGTGCCTGCTGCTGTTGCGGTTAAAATACCCCAGGCAGCGGCTCATAAACCTGGCGCCAACATCTTTAAAAGCCAGCGTAGGGCCATGAAAAAGCTCCAGCGCGTATTTATCCTCATCCACCTGCACCAGTGGAAAGCTAAAGTTAATGGTTTCGTTTACAATGGTTTGTAACACATCTGCCGGAACACTATCGCCCACGTAAGGCTGCATTACCGTAAAACCAATTTCTTCTTTTGTATAGTGTTTAATATTCTGTACAAAACCTTTTGGCAGTGCAGGTATGGCGTGTGGAAAGTACAAACCTTTATCGGGCGCCTGGCCTTTTACCGTAGCTTCCGCAAACGATACATCGGGTGCACCGTGGTTAAGGCTGTAATAAGTTAGCCCACCTGTTGAGGATTCGGACAACGGGGCATAAAAACGCTTATTGCTTATGTTACTGCTTATCATGTACGCTGCTGTTTTGCTGTGCCTGGCTAAATATTACGGTGCCGAAAACGGCCGCCGGTTTTGCCAGGCCAATTGGTTAAAGCCAAAAAAATCAGGGTTTAAGTTTTACCCCTTCCATATTAATGGTGGTTACATGTGTTTGGTAAGCCACGCCAATGCGTTCGTACACACCCACCATTACCTGTTCCACTGCCTTTGCAGTAGCTTCATCTTTACTCAACATAAAAATTGATGGCCCGGAGCCGGAAATACCGCCACCCAGCGCCCCGGCTTCCTTACAGTTGCGCTTTACTTCGTCAAACCCAGGTATCAGTATGCTGCGTACAGGCTCAATAATTACATCTTCCAGGCTGCGGCCAATTAAATCATAATCGCCTTTTATAAAACCAGCCACCAGGCCTGCAATATTGCCCCATTGTTTAATAGCATCTTTCAACAGCACCTGCTGTTTTAAAATTTGCCGCGCATCGGAGGTACGCACTTCTATTTGCGGGTGTACCACCGCTACATGCAGCGGTGGCGCTTCAATGCTTATAATATCCAGCGGGTGTATGGCACGTATAAGTGTAACCCCGCCATAAATGCAGGGGGCTATATTATCAGCATGCTTTACGCCGCTGGCCACTTTTTCGCCAAACATGGCAAAGCGCACCAGGTCGTGCTTGGTAAAGGGGTTGCCCAGCAAATGGTTTGCAGCCACCACGGCCCCGGCAGCACTTGCCGCACTGGAACCTATACCGCTGCCGGGTTTAATTTGCTTGGTGCTGTATAAGGTAAACCCTTTTACCTGCGGGGTTTCTTCCAGCAGGGCCAGCAACGCAGCGCCGCTCACATTTTTCTCGGCAATGGTGGGCAGGTTAAAACCATCCTGGTTAATAATATGCACACCAGGCTCATCGCTCAGTTCAATGGTTAATTCATCGTTGGGGTTGTTTAACGCAAACCCCAGTATATCGAAGCCGCAAACCACATTGGCCACCGTAGCCGGTGAAGAAACTGTAACCGAAGTGGCCTTTGCCTGGCCATCAACCCCCGCAGGGGTGTTTTGTAACGCCATAGTTTTATTTTGGAATGGTTGATATAACCCTAAAATATCATTTACTTTTTACTGCCAGGGCAGCCGGGGCGTTCACGTAAGTTATCCAACAAACTGAAACCGTTTCTTACACGTTTCATCTGTTATCAACAAACAGAAGCTCCCAAAATTCCCGCTCCTCTTTTTCAAACCCACCAAATTCAATCTTTCCAACTCCCGGCCCTTCTTATCTTCCTGACTTCCGGTCTTTCGGACTTTCCCGACTTTTCCGTCTTTCCCGACTCTATTACACCCTCGCTACCCTTATAATATCTGCAAAAACACCGCTTGCAGTAACATCAGCACCAGCACCGGCACCCTTAATTACCAGTGGCTGCTCGGGGTAACGCTGTGTATAAAACAATACAATATTGTCTTTGCCGTATAAATGGTAAAAATCGCTGTCAGCAGCTATATGCTGTAAGCCTACTTGCGCTTTGCCGTTTTCAAATTCGGCAACAAACTTCAGCTTGCAGCCTTTTTTAGCAGCGGCATCGTACAGGGCTTTAAAATGCGCTTCCTGCTTCGCCATTTCTTTATAAAAATCGGCAACGCTGCCATTAAAACAACTGGCTGGCAAAAAGGTGTTGTTGGTAATATCGTCCATTTCAATTTTCTCGCCTGCCTCGCGGGCCAGTATCATTATTTTACGCATCACATCGGTACCACCAAGGTCAAGGCGCGGGTCTGGCTCGGTATAACCTTCGTCCTGGGCCTGTTTCACCACATCGGCAAACGGCCTGGTGCCATCGTAATTGTTAAATACAAAATTGAGTGTGCCGGATAGTACAGCCTGTATTTTATTAACCTTATCGCCGCTTCTTCTTCACTCGTTAATGGTGCCTATTGCCGCCAAGCCT